>CANGNA010000006.1 GCA_947455215.1 Chitinophagaceae bacterium | reverse complement strand
TTCGGTTTGCGGGTAAAGTAATAGTCGGATATGGTCTCTGTCATGTATAATGGCAGGTAAGGCTGCGATTCTGAAACCGTATCGAGGTTGTCGAAAATGAAACTATATTTTTTCAACAGGGGTACTTTCTGGAACTGTGTTTTGGTCAGGCGCTGCAGGTCGGCCTCCAGCCTGTTGTGGGCCTCATACGCATAGTTGTCGAGTCTGTCGGGGTCGTTCCGTGGTTTGTGGGCTATTATTTTGCGCATCAGGATAACGCCCGGGTCTTCGGCGCTGGCTACGATAACAGCCTCTTTTAAAGTAGTGTTGGAGCGTTCCAGCTCTATGGTCAGTTGCAGTTGGTGCGGACTGCTGGCCGCAAGTTTTCTCAGGTATGGTTTATAGCCAACAGCGGAAACATGCAGGGTATCTGCCGGCAGCGCATCGAATGTGAAGGAGAAGTTGCCATCAGCATCAGCGGTGGTGCCCAATTGTGCATGTGGAAAATACACTACGGCAAATGGTATGCCCTCACTGGTATTCATATCCTCTACCTTACCGCTTATAGTATAAGAAGGGTTGGCGGCAATAGTGTCTTTCCTGACGCTATCAGCAGGCATGGCTATCCCTGCTGTGTCTGAGCGGCGGGTTGTATCGGTGGTTTGCGCCTTTGTTGCTAAACAAAACAGTATGGATGCAGTAAGTAATATAAATGTCTTTAGAGTCATGCCTGCGGCTACAGCATAGCAATGTACAGAATACAAGCTAATTTTAAAAAAAATGTCGGTAAAGCACAGGCAAACCGTGTGCCACAATAGAAAAAGAGACGTTTCTATTGATGAAACGTCTCTTTCTCTATTGAATTTCAGCTAATAATAATTGCCCATCATTATTAGTGAGTAAAGAAGGCCCGGAAGGTAAAACAGGATATATAAAATCAGAGAAAGGATCCAGCTAAAGCCTGAGAAGTTGTCGTTGAGGCCGATAGCCAGCCAGCCGAGCGCGAAAATACACAGGATGATATATGCGGCCATAGGAATAGCCGCTTTGCCACTCAGCATTGCTTTAGCGCCGGAGCATGCACGCGACAGGAACGAGTGCTTTTTAAGGGTAGTTGTTTCGCTAACAGTTGCCGAAGTAGTTTCCGCGCTTCCGGTAGCGGCGGCCGTAGTTGTTTCATTTTGCACGGCGACGGTCCTCTCTTTCTTTACGATGAAGGCAGCATGGCTGTTAACGGTGATGCCCAAAATAAATGCGAGCAACCAGACGAGTAGTTTTGTGTTCATGTTGGTGTGTTTTTAGTTCAGACAAACCTGTATAAAAAACGTGCCTGCGTTAATACCATGATAAATAAAAGTTATCGGCGGATAGACTTAATCGCAATACCTTTATTTTAGCTAACGAATAGCGATCTTCAATCAACATTATCTGTTCTGCATGAATTATAAAGAAATAGTGACGTTTGGCCAGTTGAAAGCAGCCGGTTATCAACCTAAATCAGTAAAAGAGGAAATAAGGAAGAACCTTGTTCAGCTTATCAAAGAAAAAAAGAGCCCGTTCCGCAGCGTGCTGGGGTACGAGGATACGGTAATACCAGACGTGGAGCGTGCGCTGTTATCGCGCCACAATATATTGTTCCTGGGTTTGCGCGGACAAGCAAAAACAAGGATGGCACGGGAGATGGTACACCTGATGGACGAATGGATACCTATTGTGGCCGGCAGCGAGATCAACGACGATCCCTTTGCCCCTATATCTTTATACTCCCGCGAATTGCTGGAGCAAAAGGGCGACGATACACCTATAAGCTGGCTACATCGCAGTGAGCGTTATGGTGAGAAACTGGCTACGCCAGATGTGTCGGTAGCAGACCTTGTAGGCGACATAGATCCGATAAAGGCGGCCAACATGCGGCTCAGTTTTGCCGATGAGAAGGCGCTGCACTACGGTATCATCCCGAGATCTAACAGGGGCATATTTGTGATCAACGAATTGCCGGATCTGCAGGCGCGCATACAGGTGTCATTGTTCAATATCCTGCAGGAAGGAGATATACAGATACGTGGTTTTAAGCTGCGCATGCCGCTCGACCTGATGTTTATTTTCACTGCCAACCCGGAAGACTATACCAACCGCGGAAGCATTGTTACGCCGCTGAAGGACCGTATAGAGAGCCAGATCATTACGCACTATCCGAAAAGTGTGGAACTATCTCAGGCCATTACCGAGCAGGAAGCTGAGGTATTGCCGGAGCAGGAGCTCATGGTAGAAATGCCGGATCTGTGTAAAATGCTGATAGAGCAGGTGGCGATGGAAGCCCGTAAAAGTGAGTATGTAGATCAGAAGAGTGGGGTGTCGGCCAGGTTGACCATCTCGGCCTACGAAAACCTGGTAAGCACGGCTGAAAGGCGCGCTTTACGCCATGGTTCGGCTAAAACAATGGTCCGCATCTGCGACCTTATAGGCATCATACCGTCCATTACCGGGAAAATAGAACTGGTGTACGAGGGTGAACAGGAAGGGCCGCTGAATGTGGCGCACCGACTTATGGGTCAGGCCATCCGTACCACATTCCTGAAATATTTCCCCGACCCGCAATCATTTAAGGGCAAGGCCGGCAGAGACCCTAAACAGGCCAAACCTAAGGTGAGCCCGTATCAATCTATAATAGACTGGTTCGGCAGCGGCCACGAACTGATGACGCTGCAGGATGATGACGACACAGCATACCACAACAGCCTGTACCAGGTAGATGGTTTGTACAGTGCCGTAAAACAGTTCTACCCTAATGCCGACAACGACCAGGCGGCACTATTGATGGAATTTATGTTACACGGTCTTTCAGAATTTTCCCTGATCAGCAAGAAAGGCTTGGAGAGCGGCGGCTATTCCTTCGGCGATATACTGGGTAGTATGTTCAATATGTCGGCAATGGGAGATGATGATGACGATGATGATTTTAATTAGCGGCCATCCGGTCGGAAGGTGCCGGAAAAAGAGATATTACAAATGAAAAGCATGGGCGGCAGGCAATTTTTAGCCTGCCGTTTCCTTGTTTTAACATAATTACTTAGATTTGGTGTTTAAATTCAAACTGACTTCATCATATGAAGGGAACTTTGCTTACTGCCGCATTATTGTCTGTTGTGTCTTTTGAAGCGCTTGCACAAACCAATGTGTGGCAAAACTACGGCGTAGATAAGCGTTGGGACATTGGCATCAACTATGGCGGCAGCACGATTACCCGTCCTGTGGGCCCTGAGAAATTTTACCAGGGTTCCCGTACTAAGGTGGTGCCGGAAATGTCGGTGAATGTGCAGTATGTAGTAACGCCGCACTTCCATGTCAACCTGGCCATTGGCTGGCGTAAATGGGAGTCTTATGGCACATGGTCTCAGCCATACACTTATGGTACTTACCTGAAGCCGCAGGATGTGACATTCGGACTGGGCAAGCCTGCCATATCTTCTGTACTCCAGTTTAATTATGTCATACCTTTTTACAGCGAATATCATGTGCTGAACCGCGCTAACCTTTATTTTGGTGCTACTATCGGCATGGTAAATACCATAAGCGATGGTTCTACCGGCTACAGCAAATACAACAATGAGCCTGATTCGTCTTACCGCTACATATCCAATTACAACTATGCAAGTGGGGTTGGTTACATGGTAGGTGCACAGGTGGGTTACACGTACTACTTCCTGCGCAGGTGGGGTGTGAATGTGGAACTGGGTGCCCGTTATGCGAAGGTGATGACCGGAACAACAAACAATGTTGTTGATAACCACGGAACAACTAATTACGGAGTGATGTTCTTCCCTGAAACAGTTGGACTTAGGTATCGCTTCCGCTAAACTCAGTTTTAACATGCCGTTGTATAACAAAGGGCATGATGTTTGCAATATTATTCATGTATCTCCTGATAGTGTGTGTGTTCGATGGAAATTTAAGGAACGGAGATACCCAATATTAGATTTCCACAAGAGTGCTTTTTCAGGCACTCTTTTTTTTGTTTTTGACTATTCCCGGAATTATTACCAAAGCGGTCTTTGCCTTGTATGTAATACACGCAACACGGTGACCAATTGTGCATCTGCATTTACAGTATAATGAATAACGTATTGAAATACACTTGTAGTGGTGCATCTCACACTATCATATCGAACACTGCCAATAAAGGGTTTAATTGATAGGGCACTTAATTTCTGTTCCAGGTGATGTAGAAAGCGTTCACCTAAGCCTGTCAGACGTTCATTTTCCCAATCGATGGCTTGTTGTATGTCTCTGCGTGCATTAGTGGTAAGGATTATTTTTAATGCCATGCACTTTAGAGCTTGAATTGTTTTTTGGCTTCAGACCATTCTATAAGCTCAGTAGTACCTTCTGCAATATTATTTAACTCTCTCTTGCCAAGTTCTACTTGCCATTCTGGGATCGGTTCAGATATATTAGCTGCAAGCTCTTCTTCCTCAAACTCTTTATATTTTTTTTTCAGGAGATTCCAATCTTCTATAGCTATCTGTAGCTGTACTGCTTTGGTCTGCCCTGAACCATCTGATATATATTGGAGATTCATCATGAGATCGTGTTTTGCGTGATCAGAGTTCTATCTATTGTTACCAAAATTACTGAAAATAACCCTCCTTACACGGTCATTTTTGTAAGGTTAATCCTCTTTTTGCAAATCCGCACCTTAAGGTTAACTTTGAGGTATAATTCAAGGGTGTGGTTCACTCATTTCATTTTTTCAATAATAAATAAGCGATATGAATTTATTTCTTGCTCAGAACAAGGAGTTCCAGGGTCGTCACATTGGGCCCAACGAAGAGGAGACAAAACAGATGCTGGCTACCATTGGGTTAGACAGTATCGACGAGTTGGTCGGTCGCACAGTGCCTGCGGCCATACGTATGGACCATAAGCTCCGCCTGCCGGAGTCTATGAGCGAGGCTGCTTACCTGGCGTTGGTAAATGAGATATCGCAGAAAAATAAAGTTTACAAAAATTACATCGGGCAGGGTTATTACGACACGCATACACCAAGCGTTATCCTGCGCAATATTTTCGAAAACCCGGGATGGTACACACAGTACACTCCTTACCAGGCTGAGATCAGCCAGGGCCGCCTGGAAAGCCTGCTGAACTATCAGACAATGATCAGTGACCTGACAGGTATGGAACTGGCCAACGCATCGCTGCTGGACGAAGGTACAGCTGCTGCCGAGGCAATGGCCATGTTCTTCCACACGCTGAATAAGGATGATAAGAATCCGGAGCGTCCTAAATTCTTTGTAGATCACGATGTGTTTGCACAGACCAAGGATGTGGTGGTTACCCGTGCCACACCACTGGGCATAGAAGTGGTATATGGCGACTACCGCGTGGCCGACCTGGACAAGACCTATTTTGGTGCACTGATACAGTATCCTAACGCAAAGGGCAGCATAGAAGATTACCGTGGTTTCATCAATACCATGCACGAGGCAGGTGGTTATGTAGCTATGGCTTCTGACCTGTTGGCATTGACGCTCCTCACTCCTCCGGGAGAACTGGGTGCTGACGTGGCATTCGGTTCGGCTCAGCGTTTTGGCGTGCCAATGGGCTTTGGTGGTCCGCACGCAGCGTTCTTTGCAACAAAAGACGATTTCAAGCGCCAGATGCCTGGCCGTATCATCGGTATCAGCATAGATGCACAGGGCAACCGCGCACTGCGTATGGCCCTGCAGACACGTGAGCAGCACATCAAGCGCGAAAAGGCGACTTCTAATATTTGTACCGCACAGGCACTGCTGGCTAATATGGCAGCAATGTATGCTGTATTCCATGGCCCCGATGGCCTGAAGCGTATTGCCAAGCGTACTGCGGCGCTGACGCAGGCACTGGGCGATGCCATTGTTGCGGCGGGTCATAAGCTGCATAGCAAGAGCTACTTTGATACCATTGTTGTTGCAGTAGCAGATAGCGCCGCTATCCGCACTAAGGCTGAAGCCGCCGGAATGAACTTCCGCTACCATGCCGGCAACCTGGTGGGCATATCTCTCGACGAGACCACTACTGCTGATGATGTGATGAACATCCTGGGCGTATTCAGCTCTGTCGACGAAACAATATCGCTAAGCCTGGATGAAGAGATGATATTGGAGCATATCCCTACATCGCTCACCCGCACCAGCGAATTTTTAACTGCGCATGTATTCAATGCACATCATAGCGAAACGCAGATGATGCGCTACATAAAGATGCTGGAGAATAAGGACCTGAGCCTGAACACCAGCATGATCTCTTTGGGTTCTTGCACCATGAAGCTGAATGCCGCCAGCGAGATGATGCCACTCAGTTCTCCTTACTGGAGCAAGATGCATCCGTTCGCACCGCGCGAGCAGGCAGCAGGGTATGAGCAAATGGCTAAAGAGCTTGCTGCTTACCTTTGCGAGATAACAGCTTTTGATGCCTGCAGCCTGCAGCCAAACAGTGGTGCCCAGGGCGAATATGCCGGTTTGCTGTCTATTCGCGGCTATCACGAAAGCCGTGGCGACAAGCATCGCGATGTGATACTGATACCTATATCTGCCCATGGTACTAACCCTGCCAGTGCGGTGATGGTTGGCTATAAAGTAGTGGTGGTAAAGGCGCTGGATAATGGTTACATTGATGTAGAAGACCTGAAGGCTAAAGCTGCACAGCATGCAGATAAGCTGGCTGGTATCATGATCACTTACCCGAGCACGTATGGCGTGTACGAAGAAACAGTAAAGGATATTACTGACATAGTACATGCACATGGCGGCCAGGTATACATGGATGGTGCTAACATGAACGCGCAGGTAGGGCTTACTGCACCCGGCCTGATAGGCGCCGACGTATGTCACCTGAACCTGCATAAAACATTTGCAATACCGCACGGCGGTGGCGGTCCTGGTATGGGCCCTATCTGTGTACGCAAGCACCTGGAGCCATTCCTGCCTGGCCACGTAGAATACAATGGCGGCAATAGTGCGGCTCATGCGGTATCGGCTGCTCCTTACGGTTCTGCAAGCATCTTGCTGATATCTTACGCATACATCCGTATGCTGGGCCCTGTAGGCGTGCGTAAGGCTACTGAGTATGCAATACTCAATGCCAACTACATGCGTGCGCGCCTGCAGAACGATTTCGATATCCTGTATACCGGCAGTGGTGGCACATGTGCGCACGAGTTCATTGTTGACCTGCGTCCGTTCAAGAAGACGGCCGAAATCGAAGCAGAAGATGTGGCCAAGCGCCTGATCGATTATGGCTTCCATGCGCCTACTATGAGCTTCCCTGTGGCGGGCACTATCATGATAGAGCCAACAGAAAGCGAGGATAAGGCGGAGCTGGACCGCTTCTGTGATGCACTGCTGGGCATACGTGCCGAGATACGCGCTATTGAAGAGGGTCGTATGGATAAGGCTGACAATCCTTTGAAGAACGCGCCACATACGCAGCAAGTAATTACTGCTGATGAGTGGAGCCACAGCTACAGCCGCCAGCAGGCAGCTTATCCGCTGCCTTATGTAAAGCATAACAAGTTCTGGCCAAGCGTAGCCCGCGTGAACAACACTTACGGCGATCGTAACCTGGTTTGTACTTGTGAGCCTACAGAGTCTTATGCTGAAGCATAATTAAACTTACAAACATGAATAAAAAAGCCCCGGTCGTATGGCCGGGGCTTTTGTTTGCTATGGTTTCCTTATAAGCTCCCATAATAGGGCAATGATCTCATCTTGCTCGTGACGACGAGTTTGCCATCCTATATGGGCAGCGTTGCATTTTATTTTGGCCACTGTTATGCCATATTGTTTTTGTTGCGCAGGTGTTGGTATTATTCCTGGCGGGGTGTCATTGTCGCCGGCTTGTATATAATATAGCTTAGGAATAGATGATAATGGCATAGGAAAGTTAGT
Organism: Chitinophagaceae bacterium; assembly: GCA_947455215.1. Lineage (GTDB taxonomy): Bacteria > Bacteroidota > Bacteroidia > Chitinophagales > Chitinophagaceae > Flavipsychrobacter. The sequence goes on along the minus strand of CANGNA010000006.1, from coordinate 88,346 downwards.
GCTGTTCAAAGCGATCACTTTTGCTGCCATACCCGGATATTTTGCTGCAAACATCAGGCACATGTCGCCATAACGGCCGTGGCCTATTAATGTGATATCCTTTGCCGGATATCTTACCCGATTACGGTTCGCCATGATACCGGCATAAATAGATTCGGCACCGCTATTTAGGCTGTCGGCATAAGTGAATGCAGTAAGTTGCCGGGCATCCGAATAATGCATCAAAGGCATATGGTGTATGCGCATCGTGCGGTAATCGTGTTCTGCTAAGCCCAAACTGATATATTGATAATCGTTTATAGTATCTCCTTCTTCTGTGAGGATAATGACCAATTTCTTTCTATGTTCAGCTCTTAAATTTTGGCAGTAAGAGACACCCAGCATCCTCCTGTTAATAGAATCGTCAAATTCAGTTCCGTCGCACCAAACTGATCTGTCGGTGAACTTAGGCGGCGGTGGAAGTTTTTTCTGTTGTGCGCTTGTTTTTAATGCTATAGACATAAACCAGCCTATTATTAGTAGGCTGGGAATAAGTATATAGAATTGTGATCGGTTACTTGTCATACTCATCGTAGGCCGCTTTGGCTATGTCAGCTATTGTCTTTTCTGCTACTTCTGGTTTATCGTTAAAATCAGATACAAACACTGCTATGGCCAGGTGCTTGCCATTGGGCAGGGTGATGATACCAATGTCGTTAACTGCAGCGGTAAGGCCTTTTTTATCGGTGCCTGAGGTTCCCGTTTTATGTGCCACTTCTGTGCCCTTGGGCAACAGGCCCTTTATGCGTTTATCGCTGTTGGCGCTATTGGTCATCCATTGCAGCAGCAGCGCACTGCTTTTTTCAGAGATGTATTTGTGATTATACAGCCCTTCCAATACCTGTATCATCGCCGATGGGTTTACCCAGTTGGTGTATTGCATATCCCACTTAGCTCCCATCTGCGCCTCTGTAGCCGCTATGTTCATATCCTTTATACCCAGCTTGTGTATGTAGTCATTTACTACCTTAGGGCCTTTAGCTAATTTAAACAATATATCGCAGGCATTATTGTCGCTGGCCGATACCATATATTCCAGTAACTCACGCACGGTCAGGTCTACATTGCCTTTGGGGTATTTCTCGGCAAGCGGGCTCCACGTGTTCCTGCGCAGTTCATTGGTGATATGTATCTTCTGTTCAAGCTTTATGGCGCCCTTGTCTACGCCATCAAGTATATACATGGCCAGGGGTACCTTATAGGTGCTTTGCATGGGATACTTGTGAATGTTGTTGATGTTGATGGCCTCTTTGGTTTCCAGTAGTTTAAGCGATATGCCGGTAATAGCGGAATGACAGGTGACGCAAGTTTGAAGTTGTTTTTGCAATTGGGGGTGTTGTGCTATGCTCTTGTAACTCATGGCAGACAGCACTAACAGGAATTTAGTTATTTTCATGGTTGTCATTTTGCCTGCATAAAGCTAAGTATATATCCGCTTATTTCTTTTCGCTGATTGTCCGTTGCTGTATTGTCCATATCGTTTTGTGTGCAATGTGCGTTAACACAGCGTATGCCGTATTTCTTCTGTTCTGCAAGGGTGGGTATTACCCCACCGTCAACCGATTGTTCTGTGGAGCGGATAGCGTATACTTTAGGGTATGCTGCTCGTGGGAATGGCATGCGCCTGCTATCCAGCGATATTACCTTAGTTATATCTTTCGGACATTTTTGGGCATATAGCATACTGATATCGCCACCATTAGCATGTCCTATCAGCGTTACGCTTTTATAGTCCAGCTGGGGTTGATCATGTTTCAGCCGTGCGATCACAAAATGTATATTGCCCGCTCCGCGTTCCCAATTGCTCATCCTTGTTTGCATCGTGCAGCCTGCCACCGGCAACAAAGGATCTGTTGGTAATTCGTGCTGGATGCTTACAACGTAGTAGCCCTTCCGGGCCAGGTAATTGCACAAGTAAGAATACCGGTGATAGCAATCCATATTGTTCTGTCCGTAGCTGTGACTGACTAAGACTACCCTGGCATTTCTTACTTTGGCAGGCGCATATATGGCTACCGGCACCAGGCGTTTACGGGATGAATCCCACCATTGCAGATTTTTTACGCTAATGGTATCTCTAGGGAGGATGCGTGCTATTTTATGCGCGGTCAACTTCTTTTGTGCATGCGTGGTTACAGGAGTAAAAAATAATAGTAGCAACGCACATAGCAGGTAGATATTTTTCATGGCATTACGTTTATGGATCAGAAAGAACAATCATAAAGACAGTGCCACCGCTGGCCGGAACAGCGAGGTCTGGCTATATTGCATTCGATCCCCAAGAAATTATTCATCATCAACTAACGATGGCTGATGACTAAGGAGTTGTATTAAAAGTATAAAGCCCCTGCAATTGCAGGGGCTTTATACTTTTATTTTATCAGTTGTTAGTGAACGATCTCTGTTACCTGTACACTGCTAAAGGCGCGTACTGCGTCCACAATACCTTTTGCGTCGTAGCCGCATTCGCGATGCAGTTCTTCAGGTTTGCCATGCTCCACTATAGCGTCTGGTATACCCAGCATTTTTATTTCTGGTGTATAGTTATGCTGCGCCATAAATTCCAGCACTGCACTACCCATACCACCCACTACTGTACCATCTTCTACCGTAATTATTTTATGGTAGCGCTGTGCCACTTCATGCAGCATAGCTTCATCTAATGGCTTTATAAAGCGCAGGTCGTAATGTGCTGGATAGATATCCTCAGCTGCCAGCATTTTGCAAGCCGCAACAGCAAAATTGCCGGGGTGGCCTATTGTAAGTATGGCTATCTCGTGCCCATCGCATATCTTACGACCGGTGCCAACCTTTACCTGCTCCATAGGCGTGCGCCACTCTGGCATCACACCTTGCCCACGTGGGTAGCGTATCACAAATGGTAGTTGGTTATCATCGTGCTGCGCGGTATACATCAGGTTACGCAGCTCGGCTTCGTTCATTGGGGCAGAAACCACCAGGTTAGGTATGCAGCGCATAAAAGCTATATCGTATGCTCCATGGTGTGTTGGGCCGTCGTCGCCTACAAGACCTGCACGGTCTAAGCAGAAGATCACAGGTAGCTTTTGGATGGCTACATCGTGTATCACCATGTCATAGGCGCGCTGCATAAAGCTGCTGTAGATATTGCAGAATACTCTAAGTCCCTGTGTGGCCATACCCGCGCTCACCGTCACCGCATGTTGCTCGGCAATACCTACGTCCAGCGCCCGGTCAGGCATAGCATCCATCATGAATTTGAGACTGGAGCCCGATGGCATGGCAGGAGTTATGCCCATTATCTTAGGGTTCTTTTCTGCCAGCTCTACTATGGTGTGCCCAAAAACATCCTGGTACTTAGGTGGCTCAGGTACTGTTACTACTTTCTTGTTTATCTTGCCTGTTATCTTATCAAAGGTGCCCGGCGCATGCCACAGTGTCTGGTCTTTCTCGGCTAGTTCATAGCCTTTGCCCTTTACTGTTTTTATGTGCAGCAACTTCGGTCCTGGTATGTCTTTAAGCCCTTTCAGCGTCTCAGTGAGCTTGATAATATTATGACCATCAACCGGGCCGAAATAACGGAAGCCCAGCGCTTCGAACAAATTGCTTGTTTTGGAAACCACACCTTTCAGGCCGGCTTCAATTTTTGAGGCCAGCTTCTGGAAGTCTTTTGTGGGCAGCATACCCAGCATCTTCCACACATCATCGCGAAACTTATTGTAGCTCTGAGATGTGGTGATGTCTGTAAGGTATTCCTTCAGCGCGCCTACGTTGGGGTCTATCGACATATTATTGTCGTTTAGTATCACCAACAGGTTAGCGCCGCTTACACCGGCATGGTTCAGTGCCTCGAAGGGCAGACCCGCTGTCATAGCGCCATCACCTATTACGGCGATATGACGGCGATAATGCTCGCCCTTGTATTTAGATGCGATAGCCATGCCTAACGCTGCAGAAATAGACGTGGACGAGTGGCCTACACCAAAAGCATCATATTCGCTTTCGGCCCGTTTCGGGAAGCCACTGATACCGCCATACTTGCGGTTGGTGTGAAATACTTTGCGGCGACCGGTCAGTATCTTATGTCCGTAGGCCTGGTGACCCACGTCCCATACCAGCTGATCATCGGGCGTATTGTAAATATAATGCAGCGCTACTGACAGCTCCACTACACCAAGGCTGGCGCCAAAATGGCCGCCATGCACACTCACGCAGTCAATAATGAACTGCCTTAATTCATTACATACCTGCTGCAACTGCATCTTGTTCAGTTTGCGCAGATCCGCCGGGGTATCAATGAGATTAAGAAGTGGCCCTGCCGCTATCTCTTCCATTCGCATAAGATTATTGTACAAAATTACTTAATAAAAATTAAACATTGGCGCTTCCGCTTCAATTCTGTGGCGGGTTATATTGTTGTATTCTTTATTCAACAAACGTTAGTTGCCTCGCATTATTTTGTAGTCGTGGTGTTGTTTTAACCTTAATTAATGATCATACAGGTATGTCTGGTTTATAAACGGCGTGTGCCCTCGTGCATAGTTTGTTTACCTTTATTGCCATTATTAAACTTCCATGCCCAACCCGCAAAAGCTCTCTGACCTCATCAATGAAGTGGATGCCACCATTCGCAACCGTTTTCAAAATGCTGTATTCTGGATAAAAGCAGAAGTAACGGATGTAAAGAAGCAACCCGATAAACGTTGGTGTTTTCTCAAGTTCATAGAAAAGGACCGTAACCTTATAGTTGCGGAAATGGGCGGCGTATTCTGGTCGAACAGTTACCACCAGGTAGAGCAATTCGAAGCTGCTACGCAACAGTTATTTGCCAGTGGCCTGGAAATTACCTGTTGTGTCCGCGTGGTCTTTCATAAGCGCTTCGGTATGCGCCTGGAGGTGTTGGAGATCGATTATGCCTATGCTATAGGTAAGCTGGAGTTTGAGCGCCGGCAGATACTGGAGCAACTGGTGAAAGAAGGCGTTGCTATCAATCCTGAGGGCAGCAGTCGTTATATTACGCGCAACAATACTTTGGATCTGCCGCTGGTATTTCAGCGGATCGCCCTGGTTGCATCTGCCAATACCGATGGGTATCGCGATTTCCGAAAAGTAGTTGAACAAAATAAATACGGTTACCATTTCTCGGTCACAGATTATAACACACAGATACAGGGCGATGCAGCATCACAGCTTATCATTCAGCAACTGGATCTGATCGCGGCCAGCCAGCAGCCGTACGACCTGGTAGTGATCGTACGCGGTGGTGGTTCCGATATCGACTTTAAATCGTTCAATAACTATGCGCTGGCAAAGGCCATTGCCCAGTTTCCTATACCTATACTTACAGGCATAGGCCACGACCGTAACACCAGCATTGCCGATCTTATGGCCAGGCAGCACAAGACACCAACTGAGGTAGGAACATTCATCATTGATAATAATTGCGATTTTGAAGAAGGGATCAGGCAGATGCAGGAGCGCATACAACAGGCATCGGAGCGGGTCATAGATCGTGCATACAGAACGTTGGATGCTTACCGGCGCATCATTGCCAGTTCCAGTCCTGATACCATACTCAGGCGTGGTTTTGCCGTAATTAAAGCCAATGGAAAGCTGGTGGTCGATCCGGCGCAGATAGCAATTGCCGATAATATAGAGACCATACTAAAAGGTGACATTATTTATAGCACAGTAACGGAAAAGAAACCAAATGGAAACACTGACCTATAACGAAGCATTTGCCCGGCTGGAAAAGCTGGTGCATGAAGTAGAAGATAAAGATATACAACTGGACACGCTGGCCGATAAGATAAAGCAGGCCAGGGAGCTGATAATATTGTGCGAGCAGAAGCTGCGCGGCATACATGACGATATAAGCAAAAACGCGGTCTGACGACCGCGTTCAAAAATATTAGTACCTGTTCCTTTTTCTCTGTTTGGGTTGTTGGTAGGGTGTGTAGTATCCGTTGTCATCAAGGTTTTCTCCCCAGTGGTGCGAGTATGGCATGATCAATATGGCTAGTTAAAGCCGGAGTTCATTGCCATATTGACATTGACCTTGCCGCTTGTAGGATAATTGTAGCTGTAATAATCGTTTGTGTCGTCCGAAAGGTCTACTGTATGATCATTAAGGATCACCTGGCCAATGAACATGGTGGCCCTCAGTTTAAAAGTGATACCGGCATGTATGCCTGCTTCGGCCATTATGTATGGCCTTGATGCGGCAACGCCGGTAGGTTCGATGTAATTGCTGACAAACAAGGAGGGCATAAAGCCGGCGCCTATGGCAAACACACCATTGCTCTCCGTCGACAGGCTCACTTCTCCGCCATACATATATTTAAAGCCAAACCCCACACGCATTTGCAGGCAAGTAGCGTTCAGGTTCTCTGTGGTCAGATCTGTAGGGCCTACTTCCCACTTGTTGTAGGTCACATCTACAGGTAGATCTATACCCAGGGCGCTATTTTTGTCGAATTTTACTATTGGTATGGAATAAATATCAGACAAACCCCACCCCGATTTTGAGGTTGATTTTTTCTCATATCTCTTGGCTATTGTTGCACCAGTAGGTGTGTATTTCTGCACCAGGTCCAGGAATTCGATGGGGTAGATGTATCCGAAACTATAACGTTGTAGAAATTTTTTAGATGTTTTGTTCTGGTCGTTATAAGATCTCTGCCAGCGATGACCCATATATTGTCCGTAAGTAGTGCCGGTAAATAAGGCAAGGCAAGCTATTACCAGGAGCTTTTTATTCATAATGAACGATTTAAATAGGGTGCGAAAATATAAAATTCTTTAAAGAACCGCTATAAAATTTATTTAGGTTGACAATTAGGCGTTACTATGTCGGACGATATTAATTAGTATTAAAATCCAAAAAATCGCCTTATTTTGCGGCCGATATTTTAAAATTTATGAATTTCCAACTTACAGAAGAACAGATAGCGGTGCAGATGGCCGCACGCGATTTTGCCAGGACCGAGCTGTTGCCGGGTGTTATTGAGCGCGATGAGCATCAGAAATTTCCTGCTGAGCAGATCAAAAAGCTGGGCGAGCTTGGCTTTATGGGTATGATGGTCGATCCTAAGTACGGTGGTGGCGGTATGGATACCATCTCTTATGTGCTGGCTATGGAAGAGATATCTAAGGTAGATGCTTCTGCTTCTGTATGTATGAGCGTAAATAACTCGCTGGTATGCTGGGGGCTGGAAACTTTCTGCAACGAAGAGCAGAAGATGAAGTACCTGGTGCCACTGGCCAGCGGCCAGAAGATAGGCGCATTCCTGCTCAGCGAGCCGGAAGCTGGCTCTGATGCCACTTCTCAGCGCACAACAGCGGTAGATATGGGCGACCATTACCTGGTTAATGGTATCAAGAATTGGATCACCAACGGTAACTCTGCTTCTACTTACCTTGTTATAGCACAAACTTACCCTGAAAAAGGTCATAAGGGTATCAATGCCCTCATCATCGACAAGAACACTCCCGGTGTTACTGTTGGTGCTAAAGAAAATAAGCTGGGTATCCGCGGTAGCGATACGCACAGCATCAGCTTCCAGGATGTAAAGGTGCCTAAGGAAAATCGCATTGGCGATGATGGCTTCGGTTTCACGTTTGCTATGAAGGTGCTTTCAGGCGGCCGCATCGGTATCGCAGCACAGGCATTAGGTATTGCCAGCGGCGCTTACGAACTGGCTCTGAAGTATTCTAAAGAGCGCAAGGCTTTCGGTACAGAAATATCTAACCACCAGGCTATCGCCTTCAAGCTGGCTGATATGGCAACCGAGATAGAAGCAGCTCGCCTGCTTTGCCTGAAGGCTGCATGGCACAAAGATCAGCACATGGATTACTCTATGTCATCTGCTATGGCTAAATTGTTTGCTTCCGAGATCGCTCAGCGCGTTACCAGCGAAGCAGTACAGGTGCATGGCGGCTACGGTTACGTGAAGGAATTCCACGTAGAGCGCCTGATGCGCGATGCCAAGATCACCCAGATATACGAAGGTACCAGCGAGGTACAGAAGATCGTTATCAGCCGCGGTGTGTTGAAGGGATAATTATAGAATGGCTTAATTGTGGAATGACTCAATTCCCAGATAAATAAATGCCGGTCTTTGTGGGCCGGCATTTATCGTTTATGTAGATTTCATACTACCAGTGCTCACTATTTATTTCGCTAAACAATTCCGTCAGGTCGAGCGAAAAGCCGGGTAGCAATGGAGAGTGGTTATTTATGTGCTCAAAGACGGCTGTTTGGGGTATTCATGCCGTGCTTACGGCGTAAAATTAGTTTTTCTGTTATATAATGTACGGCAAATGGTTTGACATTGCTTAATTAAAATATATAATGTTACAGTTAAAAGTGCGTTAAACTGAAACTGCATATTTCAATACTATCTGCAACCGCCTATTTTTGTAACTTTGCACACTTTTCGTAAAGTAAATGACTGATCTTCTTACAATGGTAGACCGCACAAGGCTGCCCGAGCATATTGCCATCATCATGGATGGTAATGGGCGTTGGGCTCGCGAACGCGGCCAGGATAGGGTATATGGCCACTACGAGGGTGTGATAAGTGTGCGCGAGATAGTAGATGGCTGCGGCGAGATAGGTATCAAATACCTTACGCTTTATGCATTTTCAACAGAGAACTGGAACAGGCCTAAGGCCGAGGTAGACGCCCTGATGGAGTTGCTGGTCAATACCATACGTAAGGAAGTGGACGACCTGAAGAAAAATAACGTGCGCCTGCACGTTATAGGCGATTTTGCCAGCCTGCCCGATGTTTGCCAGAAGGAGATGAGCGAGGCAATAGAGCTTACAGCAATGAATACCGGGCTCAATCTTATATTGGCCCTCAGTTACAGCGCAAGACAGGAGATACTTACAGCCACGCGCAAAATAGCAGCTATGGTGCAGAGTGGTGCCCTGGCTGTAGATGACGTTACCGAAGAAGTATTTCATAGATGCCTGAATACATCTGATTTTCCTGATCCCGAGCTGATGATCCGCACCAGTGGAGAGACCAGGATCAGTAATTTCCTTCTTTTCCAGCTGGCTTATGCCGAGTTGTATTTTACACCGGTCCATTGGCCGGATTTCAGGAAGCAAAACTTATACGAGGCGCTGCTCGATTATCAGCGCAGAGAACGCCGCTTTGGCAAAACAAGTGAACAAATTCAAACTGATTCCGCCCCGCATGTATAAAAAGATCCTACAAACCGGCTTGTTGCTCTGTGGTATTGCAAGCATTAACACAGCTCATGCTCAGTTGGGCGGCAGTGGTGCCGGCCTGAACAAGCTGATGCAGGCGCAGGCTCAGCCGCAGGAAACTCCTGCAAGGCAAAAAGAGTACGAGTTGGGGGGCGTCACTGTTACCGGCTCTAAATATCTTGATGCTGATCTTATCCTTGCGGTAACTAACCTTACCGTAGGACAAAAGATAAAATTGCCCAACGATGAAGGCATTGCCAAGGCTATAAAGGCCTTGTGGAAGCAGGAGCTCTTTTCCAACATTACTATTACAGTTACCAAGTTTATAGATGATAAGGTTTTCCTGAATATAGAGATAGAAGAACGTCCGCGTCTTAGTCGCTTCAATTTCAGGAACATAAAGGTTTCGGAAGCTAAAGAACTAAAATCTAAGCTTACGCTGGTTACCAATAAGGTAGTAACAGATGCCACCAAAAAGGAAGCCGTTGTTCGCATAAAGAAATACTATGTGGATAAAGGCTTTGGCCGTGTGCAGGTTGGGGTTGGTGAACGCCCGGACACAGCCGGCGTGAACAAAGTGATACTCACCTTTACTGTTAACAAGGGTAGTAAAACGCATATCAACGAGATCAATATCGTAGGCATGGAGGAGGCTTCTGAAGCCCGTCTGAAGCGCACACTAAAGTCCACAAAAGAAATGTCCCGCATCACCCTGCATCCGGGTAAAGACGAGACTGTTTACCCTGTTGCGCCCAGGTCATTCAAGAAGTATGTCAACAACTGGGGTTTCCTGTCATTGTCAAAGACCTTAGATGCGGTCGATCCTTACTTCAGGTTCAAATTGTTTGCAGGCTCTAAATTCAATGAGACCAAATTCGAAAGTGACAAGCAGTCGATGGTCACCTATATGAACACATTAGGTTTCAGGGATGCTGCGATCGTATCGGATACGGTGTACCCGGTGAAGAACGGTAACCTGAACATTGACATACGCGTGAAAGAAGGTGCCAAGTATTACTTTGGCGATATGCAGTGGAGGGGAAATACCAAGTATTCGTCTGAGGTGCTGTCGAAAGTACTGGGTATCAAGAAAGGCGATGTATACAACCAACAGCTGTTGGAAACCCGCATAGGTCGCCAGCTGAACCCTGATGGTGGCGAAGATGTGAGCAGCTTGTATATGGATGATGGTTACTTGTTCTTTAATGTAGAGCCGGTAGAAATATCCATAGTACATGATACGATCAACTATGAGATGCGTATCTCTGAAGGTTCGCAGGCAACTATAAGGAACATCAGCATTTTCGGTAACGACCGTACTAATGAACATGTGGTGCGCCGCGAATTGTACACTCGTCCGGGTAATAAATTCAGCCGTGCAGAGTTAGTTCGTTCTCAGCGAGAGATTGCGCAGCTGGGCTTCTTCGACCAGGAAAAAATTGGTATCCAGCCTAAGCCACACCCGGAAGACGGAACCGTGGATATAGAATATACAGTTGTTGAAAAATCGAGCGACCAGTTGCAGTTATCTGCCGGTTTTGGTGGTGGCGTAAACTTTTACGGTAACGTAGGTATCACCTTCAACAACTTCTCTATGAGGAATATCTTTAAGCCAAAGAACTGGGATCCGTTGCCGGTGGGCGATGGGCAGAAGTTCTCTGTAAGTTATGCCTCTAACGGTCAGTATTACAACTCACTCAATACCAGCTTTACAGAGCCGTGGCTGGGTGGCAAAAGGCCGAACGCCTTTACTGTTAATGCAGTATACAGCCGCTATTCGTCATCTACCACCGATCCTAACAGTGCGTTCCTGCGTATGGCAGGTGGTGGTATCTCCCTGGGTAAGCGCCTCAACTGGCCCGATAACTTCTTTGTGTTCAGCTATGGTTTGTACTACAATAACTACAGGCTGAAGAACTATGCGTTGGTAAATGATTTTAACAACGGCTACAGTAACGATCTGCACTTTAAGTTTACACTTGCCAGGAACAGTATTGATAACCCGCTATACCCGAGAAAGGGTTCCAACGTGTCCTTCACCTTCCAGGTTACGCCGCCATTCAGTGCATTCAGCGGCATAGACTATTCTAAAGAAGACCAGTCGGGTAAGTATAAATGGATAGAATACCACAAGTACAAGTTCGTGGCCGATTTCTACCAGCAGATAGCCGGTAACCTGGTACTCAGGATGGCTTCAAAGTATGGTTTCCTTGGCTACTACAACAAGGATATTGGCTTCTCTCCGTTCGAGCGCTTCCAGTTGGGTGGCGATGGCTTGTCGGGTTACTCTTATTTCATTGGTAAAGATATCATTGCACAGCGTGGTTACGAAGTGTACGCAAGCTCTGCAACCATCTACAACAAATACACAGCCGAGCTCCGCTATCCGTTCTCCCTGCAGCCAACAGCTACCATCTATGGTATCATGTTCATGGATGCGGCCAATGCGTGGAACAATTTTAAAGAGTACAATCCGTTTAAGCTGAACAGGGACGTGGGCTTGGGTATCCGCCTGTACCTGCCAATGTTTGGTCTGCTGGGGCTTGATTATGGTATTGGTATCGACAGGTATGTGCCGGGTTCTGGAGCGAGTGTTAAAGACATTGCCAAGTTTAACTTTATGTTGGGCTTCGAACCTGAATAATGGAACGCGAATTGCCTGTTGTAATAACAAACACAAAGAAATAAATGGGTATGAAAAAGATAGTTCTCGGCTTGCTTATCCTGTTGATGACCGGTACAGCAGCAATGGCACAGTCATCTAAATATTGCATTATCGACTCCAGGTATATCCTTGAAAAGGTAGATGATTATAAGGATGCGCAGAAGAAGCTGGACGACCTGTCTAAAGTATGGCAAGATGAGATAGATGCCAAAATGCTGGATGTAGATAAGATGTACAAAGGCTACCAGGCAGAGCGCCCTATGCTGAGCGATGACATGCGTAAAAAGCGCGAGGACGAGATTGTGGCAAAAGAAAAGAGCGCCAAAGACCTGCAGAAGCAACGCTTCGGCTACGAAGGCGACCTCTTCAAAAAGCGCCAGGAACTGGTAAAACCAATACAGGATCGCGTATTTAATGCCGTTCAGAAAATGGCATCTCAGAAAGGCTATGACCTGGTGCTGGATAAGGCCGGAGGAGTTACCTTGTTTTACGCCGACCCTAAGCTAGACCGCAGCGATGATGTACTGAAGGTGATGGGTATAAATGGAAAATAACATTTCTTATGGAGCGATTATTTTGTAATCTTCTCCAATGGCATTTACTTTGCAAAACTTTAAATTTTAAATAAATCAAAAAAATAGTAATGAAAAAATTCCTGATGATCTTTGCTTTTGGTATCGCTGCTGCTACTGCCAGCTTTGCACAGAAGGCAAAACCAGCTGCTCCTGCTACAACTACAAGCGAATCCAGTGAACCGCACACCGGCCTGAAACTGGGTTGGATAGTTTCCCAGGACCTGCTGAACTCTATGCCTGAAAAGGTGAAAGCTGACTCGGACCTGAGCAAATACGCAAGGGAGTTCCAGAACCAGATAGAGTCTATGATGAAGGAGTACCAGACCAAAGGTGAAGCATTGCAGAAGAGCGCAGCTACTATGAGCGACGCTATCAAAGAAGTAAAAGTAAAAGAACTTCAGGACCTGCAGAACAGGATAGAAAGCATACAGCAGAGCGCAAAAGACAAGGTGTCTCAGAAGCAGCAGGACCTGTATCAGCCGATCATTGATAAGGCTGAAAAGGCCATCAGCGGTGTTGCTAAGGAAGGTGGTTATGACTACATATTTGACAAGAATGGTGGTACTCTGCTTTATGGCCGCGAAGGTGATAACATCCTGCCATTAGTAAAAAAGAAAATGGGCATTAAGTAAGCCCTCCTGATCATATTAGAAAGCAGCGGTTTTGACCGCTGTTTTTTTTATGCCCATTCGTGAGTAGTATACAGTTATTTGTTGAGCCATTTTTTAAAGTCGGCTACCCGTGCACGGCTCACAAATATTTCCTTATCATCACTGTGTTTCAATTCCAGCTTCAGCCTGCCATTAAAATGGTTATGTATCTTGTCTATTGAGGATAAGGGCGCTATATAAGTTCGGTTGATCCTGAAAAAGGTAGCCGGGTCCAGCGATCTTGTCAGTTCATCCAGCGGGTCGTCAATAAGGTACTTTTTGCCATCAATGGTATGCAGAAATACCACCTTATCGTCGGCCCTTACAAAGGCCATATCAGCTATCGGAATTATGATCAGCCTTTCGCCAAGCTTCACCAGGAAGCGCGACTTGTAAGTTGCTCTGCCGGTGGTCATCTGCCGCATCAGTTCAGCAAGTTGTGCGGTCTGTTTATCCGCCTGCCCGTGTAGCGCGCGATATTTGTCGAGAGCTGTTTTCAGTTCCGTCTTATCTATGGGCTTCAGCAGGTAATCAATGCTGTTCATTTTGAAAGCCTTCAGTGTATATTCATCATAAGCTGTTGTGAATATAACCGGTACACGTATCTGTTGCTCCTGGAATAGCTGTAGTGATAGCCCGTCGGCCAGGTGTATATCTGATAGAATAAGGTCTGGTGCGGCATTTGCTGCCAGCCACTCCTGTGTATCGGTTATACGCTCCATTACAGCTTCTACAGTGGCGTCCGGGGCCACTTCTTCCAGTAGTTTTTGTATTCTTCTGGCGGCTGCGCTTTCGTCTTCCAATATCAGTACTCTCATAACAATGGTAATTTAACGATAAATGAATCGGATGTGGTCTCTATTATCAAGGTTTTTGACCCGGCCAGCTGGTAGCGCTGTTTTATATTGTCCAGGCCTATATGAGTAGAGTTGGCTACCTGGAGCCTGGGCTGCAACGTATTGCTGACCACCAAATACTGCCCTGCTTCATTGTATATCCTGATGCGGAGCGGACGGTTGGTAGATATTTCGTTGTGCTTGATCGCATTTTCAACAAGCATCAGCAACGAGTGCGTAACGATCTGTTGCTGCAACGCATCGGCATCAACTGCGATGTCTACTATAAGTTTACCCTCAAAGCGTTGTTGACTCAGGAACAGTAGCGACTCTGCTACCTTTAGTTCTGTGCTAACTGTAACAGATTGGTTATCCTCATTTTGCAGTGAATAGCGCATTACCCTCGCCATCTCTTCAACAAACTGAACGGCAAGAGTAGGGTTGTCAGGGATAAGCACCATCAATGTGTTTAGCGAGTTGAACAAGGTGTGTGGGTTTACCTGGTTCTTCAGCGCTTCGTACTGGCTACGCATCAGCTCGCGTTCTGCCTGTTCTTTTTCTGCACTGGCTTGTTTCAGGTTTTCCAGAAATTCCTGGCTGGTGGCCAGCAACCCGACAATAAGGGTGAAAAGTATACAGTAGACGGTGTTGTTGATATATGAATATAGCGACTGCTCCTCCAGATGAAAAACCACTATTATACCTTTCATGGTGCCCAGCATCACAACTGTAGCCTGTGCCGCCAGTAGCAGCATGGTGCCTAGCAACTGCACGGTGGGGTTCATATCTTTCCTAAAGATACGCTCTATCAGCAAACGGGTAGGGTAGCTGGCCAGCCAACTGAAGATACTCACACCGGTGATAAACGATATGCTATAATGCCAGTCTCCGCCCGAGGAATAGTATTGGTAATTGCCGGCAATGTTTACTGCAAATACAAGTAGTAGTGATGTGCCACCGAACAGTAGTGTCTTCTTCCAATTCATTGTTTTCAGATTTTATGCTGTAAAACTCGGAGGTAATAGCTGCAAAGAAAATAGCTTTCGGGCGAATGGCATAAAATGCAGAGTGACCGGATAAAAGTAAAGGCCGGCATAAAGCCGGCCTTTGATCATTGATCATTTTTACTGTGCTATTATTTATAGATGGTCACGTTCTTAAAGCCATAGAACTTCCTCAAAGAGTCGATGTAATGAGTAGTGTCTACAACACGGCAGTTTACATTGGCCAGTACCTGGAAGTTAACCGAGTCTTTGGTTACCAGTTCCACCTTGCCGCCATCTATCTTGAGCTTCCTGAACCTTGACTCTGCTTTTGATTTATTGTTATATTCGCCTATCACCATTTTATAGGCATTAATAGTAGTGGTATCAACCGTAGCAGGAGTAGCCGCAGCACCCATAGTATCTTTACGCGCAGCTGTATCTGTAGCTACAGGTGGTGGGGTTGCTACAACAGTATCTTTAACCGGAGCAGGTGCGGGTTGGTTGGCTGCCTGCTGTTGCTGATAATAATAGATGCCATAGCCACCGCCGCCGAGGATGACCAGTAATATGGCCACAACAAACACCATCCTCCAGTTCACCGAATTGGCGTTGGCAGGTGGCGGGTATGATGGTTTGTGTGGTGGTGTTAGTTTTTGTTCCTCCAGTTGTTTGCTGTTCTTCAGCGTTGGTATACCGGCAGGGGTAAACCTGAAATTAGCGTCTGTAGTGAATTTGATGCGCCCATTCTCCTCGCTGAATACACCAATACCGGTTACAGGTACCTGTTTGCCGGCCTGCATATCTTTTCTAGCCTGTATGCTGAAGTCGCGCAGCGCATTGGCTGCCTTAGATATGCTGATCTGTTCGTTGGTAGCAATGAAATTGGCAAAGCTGTCGTCTATGGAACCACCTGCTGTAAGTACTACCTCGTATACAGCAGCCTGCAGGGCCTTGCCATCGTGCACACCAGGACGCTTCACCAGCTCCAGGTTGCCCAGACCATGTATATAACAGAAGTTATTTTTAAGAATGAATTGCCCTATGTATTTTTCTATATCCATTTGCAGTAAAAGTACATCTGAAATTACTTATTTCCATCAAAACTTTAAACGCAATCCGCCATATACATTCAGCCCGTAAGCCTGGTAGCCTCTCCACCGTTCATATTTTGCATTAAGCAGGTTGCTGCACTGTAAAAAGGCGCTTAGCCTGTCGGTAATGTTGTATTCTCCATACACACCGAGGTCGGTCACCGGGGTAAGCATGTAGGGCTTCCTGTAATGATCGATGGCATATATTCCTCCCAGTACTGCCACATAGCCGGAGAGTGACAGTTTCTTGATCGGGCTGACCGACACATCGCCCTTAATATTCAGCGTCGGCTGCCCCCATACATATGCCTGCGATCCCTGGTAGAATTTATAAAAATCGGCCGACGCACCGGCAGACCATACATTCGACGATACGTATCTTGCAGCCATATGTAATGATATAGCACTTACATCGTCGTATACAACCGAATACCGGATTGGATTATCTATGATATTGAGGAAGGTAGCCAGTTTATTGAAATTCCACCAACTAGCCTTTACCTCATAACTCAGATGCTTGCCCTGCGTGCCGTTTATTTTGGCAAAGATCTCGTCTATCCTGGTTTGTGGTAAAATGATTCCCCCGATAGTAGGTGGATAGGTGATCCACATGTATGGGTTCTCGGTGGTCAGTTGCTGATATGTATTCTGCCTTACCGATGCCATCCATCCACCCGTCACTGTCAGGTTGATGGCTGCAATATTGTACGATGCGGCGATATCTGGCAGCGCATAAAATATGCTGCCGCTGCCCAGCCCTAGCCCCAACAGCGCATGTCCTGATAACTTACCCTTATTGATGGCAACGCCCGGTTTCAACTGGGCGAAATTATTTTTTGAACTAAGTCCGCCAAACTTATAGTTGACTATTGATGCCGATACAAGTCCTTCAAGGGTCAGTACACTATCAATAGGATAAGATATTGGTGCATTTACATCAAATTCCGTTTCGCGGTTGTTGAAGCGTGCACTGTACAGCGAACCACTCACATAAGGATGATACTGCCATTTACCTATGCCGGTTTGCGATCTGTCGAACATATCGCCTCCGATCTTCACTAATGTAAAGGCTTGTTTAAGGTCCTGCGTAGGACCTATAACCGTTATCGGCTCTATGCCGTAGAAATAGTATTGATTGCGTTCTGCCTGGGCAAAGGCATGCCAGTCCCTGTTATCCTTATGCAATACGCCATCTGCTTCCAAGCCGCTCAATGCCGATTGCTGATTGGCCAGGCTGCCTTTCTGTGATATATGGTGCAGGTGTATGCCTGTTTCGTAGTTCTTACCCTTAAGGCTACCTATACCCGCATCAAAATATAATGTTGAGAGGTTGCCACCGCCGGCCTTCACATAGTTCTGGTAAGGCATTACCAGGCTGTCTCTACCCAATGCCAATGGCCTCAGCGCACCCGAAGTATAAGAATAATAAAGCGTTTGCTGGGGAACTTCGTAGGTCAGTACAGGCCTTGTTGTGTCTGCGGGTGGCAGTTGAGGCAGCCATTCCGGCTTAGGTGCTTTTCTTACCTGCGGCTTGTAAGATTGGATCACCTCAATGGTAGAACCTTTCAATACAGTATCTGCTGCGCGTTGCTGTGCAGCTACGCCTTGTGTTACAGCCAGTGATGCCGCCAGTATATAAAAAGGTTTTAAGCCCATGTTGCCCCGTTTAATCTTCTTTCAATTTACTTTTCTGCTTCTCCAATACCTTTACCTCTGCCAGTTTTTTTGTTGCCTCCTGTTTCAGCTCGGTATTCCGCGCATGTTTTACAATGCTGGCAAAAGTGGCTTTGGCATTAAAGTAGTCTTTTTGCTTCACGAAGATGTCGCCCAGCAAGATATAAGACTTCACTATCCAGTATTCATATCCTGCTGATAGCTTTATGGTCTCGTTGGCAGCTTCCTCAGCCTCTTTCAGGCTGTCTTGCTGCAGGAATATTTCAGAGATATGGTAGCGCGACTCCGCAGCAATCTCTCCATTCATGTTACTGCTCAGTTGCTGGTATATAGCCATGGCAGCCTCGCCTTTTTCAAGGTGCTGTTGTGCGCGGGCTTTATTGAGCAATGCCTCGTTTATATCGTCGGCCGATACACCCTTCATTCCCAGCAAAGAGTCGGCAAAAAGAACTGTTTCAGCATACTTGTCGGAGTTATAACCGCTCCTGATAAGACCCATATAGGCCAGTTGCTGCGTTTGCTCACTTGTGCCGCTGTTCACCCGCAACTTCATATTATAGTTATAAGCGGCCGTGTAGTCTTTATTGTCGTAGGCAATGGCGGCAGCACGGCGCGCGCTGTTTTCGGAAAAGTCATTCCATGGGTTAGCCAGCACCAGGTCAAAGTCGGTTAGTGCATCCTTGAAGTTGCGTAGCTGGTAATAACTTTCGCCCCGGTAGTAATGCGCTTTTATTGCAAACACACCATTAGGGTATTGCTGCAGGTAGCTGCCAAACGCCTTCATGGCGTTATCCCACTTGCCGGTAGCAAACTGTGTTTCAGCAGCAGCATAATAGGTAGAATCTATACTGCTGGTCTCTGAGGATGGCAGGTTGTTGTCTTTCAGCAGCCTGGAATATTCAGCAGGCTGATTGGTTTGTATATAAAGGCTTTTAAGGGCGCTTAGCGCTGCTATGCGTTCTTCTGCTGCCGGGTATTCTGTAACAATATGCCTGAAGGCATCTATGGCCTTTTGGTTTTCATTGGTTTGCTGGTAGATGTAACCCACCTTCAGCCATGCCTTGGGTGCAGCGCTTTTATCGTTAGTAGAGTCCGTTATCTTCTTCAGGTAGCCCAGGGCCTGCGGATATTTGTCAAGCTCTATGTATGTTGATGCGATCTCGTAAAGTGCTGTAACGTTGTATACAGATGGCGGATTGCGGTTGATGAGTGTTTGCAGCACATTCACCTTGTCATTGTTCTTGCCCTGCAATCCTAATATGATGCTCTTCTGATATCGTGCATAATCTGCATTGGCAGTGTCTGTAGTGCTTATCTTATCATATAGGCTGATGGCCTTTACATAGTTCTGCTGCATGAATACGGCATCGGCCTCGCGCAGGCGGGCCATTATGCCGCTATAGTCATCATCTCCCTTGGCTTGTTGCGCCTTGTTGAAGTATGTCTGCGCATTGCTGTAGTTATTACTTTCCATGGCAGCAAAGCCCATGTTCAGGTAGGCATGTTGCAGTGTAGCCTGCGGGCTCACGCGCGACAGGTCTGTTTTCTCTGTCTTGCGATTCACAAATTCCTGGCCACTGTTTATGGCTTCCGAATACTTGTGCATGCGGTAGGCCAGTTCACTTTTCCAGAAATAGGCCGCACACTCATAGGTAGCATCAGCCGGGTGTTGTACCGACGAGTTGAAATAGCTATACGCTTTTGTAAGGTCGCCCTGCCTGAACTGCTGCACAGCATACAGGTAGGTAGCTTTCTGGAACACTGGCCAGTAGTTTTTTTCCTTATTGTTTACCTTATCCAGGTACTTCAGCGCTTCTTCAAAATTATTGGTCTTCAGCAGCAGTTCAGACAACAGGGTATTAGCCTCGTCTTTATACTTGCTTGATGGGAATGTTTTTAATAAAGTGTATAACTGGCGCAGTGCGTCATCATTATAGCCTGTCTCGTAACTGATGCGGGCATACAATATCATCGACGCTTCTTGCTGGCCAATGTTATAAGCCATATCAGCGCAGATGCCAAATGCGTTACGGGCACTCTGGCGGTCGCCTGTCTTCATGTAGCAGTCACCCAGCAGGTACATCGATGATTGTCCCAGTGAATCGCTGGCACTGCTCAGCAGTTTGAATTTATCCTCCGCTTGCTGCCACTCATTCAGGCGGTAATAGGTATAGGCTATCTTATATAGATCTTCTTTGCGTATCTTATCCGAATGCTCGTAGTAATATTCGAAATAAGGTTTGGCATCGGCATATTTCTGGTCTTCAAACAGGCATTGCGCCAGCAGCAAGTGTAGTTCGTTGTCGTAGTAGTTTTTTTCTCTGCCGGCTATTATGGTTTTGGCCTCTTCCATCGCCTTGACTTTATTACCCATAAAGTAGTTGATCTCGGCAATGTAGTAAGGCACTATGATGCGGTATTCTTTCTCACTCCTTACCTTTTCGAAGCTCTGTAATGCCTCTGCATATTTATTGGCATTGTAGGCAAGCAAACCATAGTAGTAGTTGCCGGCCATATAATACTTACCGTCTTTTATCTCCTTGATGAACGCAAAAAGCTGGTTGGCCTTGTCAAACTGCTTGCTGGTAAAGTAGCAGTAGGCCAGTTCAAATTTCAGGTCGGCTATCTCGTTATTGGTCAGGTTGTCCAATCCGGTTTTTTCATAGCACTTTATGGCATCTGCCAGGCGGTTGCGGGTAAAGTAATATTGTGCCATGGCAAACATCAACCGCTGTTTGTAGGCAGTGTTACTGCTGGCTGCATACGCATTTTGTGCAGTTGCTATGCAGCTGCGGGTATTTGCCCTTAGGCCTGCAATGGCCGCATTATAATTGGCCTGCTCAGCTTCCGTGCCGTTGGCCTCCGGTATTTTGGCTTCCGGGTAATTATGGTAACTATTTATGCTTTGTATGGCCAGCAGGTAATGTTGCTGGCGCATCTGTTCCTCCGCCAGTATAGTGGCTCGCGCCGATGGCTGGTCTGGTGCCAATACCTGTGCTGCACCCGTAAATGCAGCTGCCAATACCGGTAAGGTAGCAAGCAGGTACGTGTATTTTCGGGTGTTCAGGCGTAGCGTCATTCAGTTGTAGTTCTTGTTAGAAAGTCCAGGTAATGTTTGCACTTGGGAACAGAGGCAATTGGTACGTTCTGCCGTTGGTAATACGGTTAACGTAGAAAATGTTATTCCTATTGTATGCGTTCGTTACGGCAAGTGTTGCGTCTATGTTGGTTTTGTTACGCAGCGGGAAATGTTTCTTTGCAGACAGATCGAGGCGGTGATACCACGACAGGCGGCCACCGTTGATCTCATTGGCATACAATACCGTAAGTGCTCCATTACCACCCAATGGGTTAGAGGACAGGCCACCGATATTCTGCTGCTCATAGAAGCCCTGTGTCTGGGTGAACGGGAATGGTGAGTGTATGTTCAGCCTGCCAGAGAATTCCCAGTCTTTTTTCTTGCCTGCTGTGTAGGAAACTACCGCATTGCCATTGAAACGGGTATCGAACGGGGTAGGGTATGTTTGCTTCTGTCCGTCCGGGCCGATGCTGGTGTAAGTAACCATCTGGTAGCCCATTGCACCCCACAGGTATATACGGCCATAGCTGAATTTAGCAGACAGGTCGGCACCATAAGCGCGGCCGTTTGCAGCCATAAAGTCCGGATCGTTAGCTACCAGTTTATTGCGGTTCAGCTCGTCTATCTGGCCAAATATCTTTATCCATGGCTCAAAGTTCAGTTCTACGCGGTTCACATCCACTTCTATACCTGTGATCAGGTGGAATGCGGTCTGCAGGTTAGACTTTACGTACTGGTTGTCGGCATTCTTTATTTGTTGGTCCGGGCTCAGCAGGAAGCCGGTGAACAGGTTTACGATATCCCTGTCGGTCTTGGTGCTGATGATGTTCTGTGCAAACAGGCCGGTAGAACCCTTAATGCGCACATTGTCGGAGATATTATATTTAACACCCAGGCGCGGCTGAGGAGACACTTTGTTGAGTTCAGAATAGTACTGTATCCTGATGCTTGGCTCCAGTATGAATTTGCCTTTTATTACCTGCCTGTAGGTTGCATATGCCGCAGCGTTCGTACTCTGGCGGTCGAGCGTAGTACTGATCCCGGCAGCGCTATAGTAGTTGAGTGCAGTATGCAGGCCATTCACTTCCACGCCGTACTTCAGCTGGCTGTAGTTTGGCAGGAAGTAAGTAAAGTTGATAGCTGCTTCGAAACCATTGATCTGGCTTGTGCTGGGGAAAGAGTCTGCGGGTACACCTACCTGATCCAGCGAGATATTGTAATTAGAGTAAGCAAACTTACCATCGATCAGTGCTGAAGTGTTGCCCGGAGAGACTACAAAGGTAGCACCTGTACCAAAGTTCTTCCAGTGATAAAGTCCTTGTGCTGTATCTGCGCTCTGGTTCGTCAGTTTGGCCTGGTCGTCGAAATTAAAGGCGAAGAGATTGAGCTTGCTACCATTGTCGCCGTTGAACGTTACCTTGCCGTATACGTCAGTAAAATTGTAGTTAAGCCCGTTCTTAAAGGCGTCGCCAAGCCCGCTGTATAGCGCTTTAGACGTTTGGTCCAGGTAGCTGGTCTTGCCTGTTACCAGGAAGGTGATACCGGCTCCGTTATCTTCTTTTTTAGACTTTACCAATGGGCCTTCCAGCATTATCCTCGACATGATAGGTGATGCTGACAACACGCCGGAAAGGTTGTTCTTATTACCATCTTTATAGTGTACATCTACTATGGCCGATGTGCGGTTGCCGTACTGTGCGCTGTAACCGCCGGTGTATACGTCGGCACTACGTATAGCTTCAGTTTCAAATACTGAATAAAGACCTATGGAATGGAAAGGATTGTAGATGGTAACACCATCCAGGTAGATACCTGTTTGAGCAGGGGAGCCACCGCGGATATATAACTGTCCGCCCTGGTCGCCTGTAAATACCACACCGGGTATCACCTGCAGGTACTGCGCCAGGTCGGGTTCACCACCTGCACTGGGCAGGCGCTTCATTTCCTGTGGGGTGATCTTGGTAAGGCCGGTGTTAATGCGCACCGCCTTGTCTTTTTTACCGCCTACTATCTCTACAGCTTTTAGTTCTGTTTGAGATTGAGACAGCAAGAGCTTTTTGGTGATGATCTCGCCGGGATGTGCAGTAAAAGAAATAATGGTAGAATCGTAGCCAAGCGTAGTGGCCAGCAGCGAATAGGTGCCTGGTGCTATGTTCAAAGAAAAATAACCGTTGATGTCCGACTGTACGCCGTTAGAAGTGTGCATGATCACCACATTGGCAAAAGACATAGGTTCACCCGTCTTCTTGTCATACACAAACCCCTTAATGGTAGCTTGCTGGGCCATGGCAACAACTGATACAAGTAAAAAAGCAAGAGCCAGCAGGCCTGCTTTCCGGTGCATGCGTAAAGTATTTTTCATTGAATTTATATTGAAAAAGGCTACTGTATTTTGCTACAGCGCGACAAAGATAATGTTTACAGCTATTCAGTTGCAGATTGTCACCCGCTTCGGGGCACTCTTAAATGTGTAGAAAAAGTTAATAATTGTAAGGTGTACTCCCTCTTTGAAACTTTCATTCCTTTATTAACTTTGCACACATATATGCGAATCGACTTTGTAAAACTTATTGCACTTATTTTACTTATTGTTCTTGTATCAGGTTGCAGGCGTAACTATTTCCGCAGGTACAAAACCAAATGGCGCTACCACAGGTCGCATGTGCAATACCGCGGTGGTGGACGTACTTTCTAGTATAAGATCAGTACTTATATGAAAAAGCTGTTACCAATGCCCGATATTGATGTCGCCGATGAGTTGACCTTTGAACCACTCAACAGGAAGAACTGGGCTTTGTTTACCGCACTGTTTGGCGAAAGAGGGGCTTGCGGTAACTGCTGGTGCATGTTCTTCAGGCTCGACAAGGCTGAATTTACAGAGGGAAAACAAAACGATGGTAACAAAAATGCCATGAAACAACTGGTGTGGGACAATATGCCCACCGGGCTGTTGGGCATATACCAGGGGCAGGCTGTAGGCTGGATGGCATTTGCACCGCGTGCCCACTATCCTAAATTGGCCCGCAGCCGGGTGCATAAACCCATCGACGATAGACCAGTATGGTCGGTAACTTGCTTCTTTATTCGCAAAGACTTTCGGAGAATGGGCGTATCGGTAGCTATGCTGAAAGGATTGATAGACTATGCCCGCGAGCAGAAAATAGAGGTGATAGAGGCATATCCCACGGTCCCAACACAGGATGTCCTGCCCGATTCCTTTGCATGGATAGGGCTGTATAAGTCTTTCGAAAAGGCCGGCTTCCGGGTGGTAGACCGCACTTCAAAGAGCCGACCAATGGTTCGTTATTATACTGCAGCAAAATAGCAGGCAAAATATATCCCTTTAATAATAAT
This sequence comes from Chitinophagaceae bacterium, assembly GCA_947455215.1. GTDB lineage: Bacteria > Bacteroidota > Bacteroidia > Chitinophagales > Chitinophagaceae > Flavipsychrobacter. The sequence continues at coordinate 64,198 of CANGNA010000006.1, read as the reverse complement.
GGTGTAATTTAGCCCGCTGAGCAACCGCTCTTCTTTAGTCTTCATTTTATTTTTATATAGATGTGTCGTTATTTATTATTGGTATTATTGATCGGCCTGGCATTGGGTGGATGTATCCCATCTCCATATTACCAGAAGCAGGAACCTATCCCGCAAAATCAGTGGGCATATAGTTTTTCTCCTGTTTTTAAATTCGATATTACCGATACTACTGCGCATTATCGTACTTCATTCATTATTCAGCATACACAGGCATATCCCTACAGTAATTTATGGATGTGGATGTACATCAAAACGCCGGGTAGCCCTAATATTAAAAAGGAGCGTGTAAACGTCATCCTGGCCGATCCCACCGGTAAATGGAAGGGTAGGGGCATGGGCGCCATTTACGAAGAGCGGGTGTATTTAGACCTTGGCGACTCAGTAAAGTTCGATCGTACCGGCACTTATGAGATAAGGCTGGAGCAAAATATGCGCGTCAACCCGCTGCCCGAGGTATTGCACGTGGGCATGAGAGTGGAAATGGTGGGTGCCGGTTATTTTAAGAAGATCTAACTATGCGCATCTTCTCCTCTTTATACCTGTTGCTTCTTGCCTACATCATTACGGCAGTGGTCTTTTGGGAGATGAGCCTGCAGAAATTGAGCGGCCGTATATACGCGCAGGAGATGATCACGTTGAAAAGTCGCATCGACAGCACAGCCACTCCTGTAGAATATAATGCAGAGCTTGCCAGCCGTAAGCACGATTTGGAACGCCGTACCATGCAGTACATTGGTGAGGGGGGCACCTTTATTGTTGTCATCCTTATTGGTGCCGCTGTGGTCTATTCGTCGCTCAAGCGGCGCTTCATGCTATCCAGGCAGCAGAATAATTTTATGCTGGCGGTCACGCACGAATTGAAAACGCCCATTGCGGCCATCAAGCTTAACCTCCAGACCATGGAGAAGCATCAGTTGCCCCCCGATAAGATAGCACCATTAGTAGGACGCAGCGTAAAAGAGGCCAATCGCCTCAACGATCTGTGTAATAATATACTCCTGGCATCGCAGCTGGAAGGTGGTACGTATAAAACTACTCACGATACCATTGATCTGTCGCAGCTGGCTGAGGACGCCGTAGCAGAATATGCAGCCCGTCACCCGCAGCGGTTTGAAGAAGAAATTACCCCCGGCTGTATGGTTAATGGCGATAAGGTAATGCTGCAGATAGCCCTGAACAACCTGCTGGAAAATGCGGTTAAGTACACTCCTTCCGACAAACCCATAACTGTTGTTCTTGAAAAGAAAGATAACAGGGTAGTACTACAGGTTCGCGATCTGGGCACCGGTATCACCGACGAGGAAAAGAAGAAGGTGTTTGACAAATTCTATCGGGTAGGCAGCGAGGAAACACGTAAAGCAAAGGGTACAGGTTTAGGTCTTTATCTCACCTGTAAAGTAATAACCCAGAACCGCGGGCAGATAATTGTGAAGGACAACCAGCCCAATGGTGCCATCTTTGAGATCTCTCTCCCTGCTAATCGCTGATCTAAGGAACAATTCTCCCCATAAATAGCATATATATCTGGTGTCGGTTTATTAAAAAAAGAAAAGCCGGTCTAAGAATAGACCAGCCCCTATAAACCCTATCACCATGAAAACCTTTATATAAATGCACAAGTGCACTATAAAATTTTGTCGTTGTAGTTGATTAATTATCAACGTTTTGGCTAAAGTACTGCCATTTGGCTTTTAGTTATTTTTTTTGAGGTAAATATTGCCAAAATAGGGGTGAAACGCCCTTTTCCTGCCATTAAACTACTAAAGTTTGTAGGTCATATTTTAAAGCTTTTTAGTCTTGCATTCTCTTTTATGTTGCCGGTACGTTTCAGCACGCCCCAGCTTTGTAGTTGTCCCTTCAGGGCGCGGCGTATGCTTTTGTACAGTATATATAGCATCAGCCAGCGATAGGCTATGCGTTGTGGTATCATCCATACCAGCTTAAGCAGGTTTTCGCGTTCAAAAGAGAATGCCATCATTGCAACCGCTACATCTATCAGCATGAACAGCCCGTAGTATTTCAATATCATCAGCGCATTGCCGGTAAGCAATCCCACGATCATAAAAATATCGGCCAGGGGGGAGAGCAATGGTATCAGTATCTGGAATATCAATATGTTGGGCAGGGCTATCATTCCCAGCGATCCATACTGCCTGTTAAACAGCGCATCCCTGTTTTTCCAGAAGCTTTGCATGATACCGAAACTCCACCTAAAGCGTTGTTTCAGGAATTGTTGCAGGGTTTCCGGGGCCTCGGTAAGGGCGATGGCTGCTGTCTCGTTTTTTATGGTATAGCCCGCACGCAACAAGCGCACGGTCAGGTCGCAGTCTTCGGCAAATGTATCGCTGGTAAATCCTCCGGCCTCTTCTATAGCTGTTTTGCGGAACGCACCTATAGCCCCTGGTACCACGGTTATAGCATTGATGGCGGCAAAAGCATAGCGGTCAAAATTCTGGCTGGTAACGTACTCTATATTTTGCCAGCGGGTAAGTATGTTCACTTCGTTGCCCACTTTTACATTGCCTGCTACTGCGCCTGTCTCCGCATCCGTAAAATGGCGCACCATAAGGGCTATGGCATCGGGCTGCAGATGCGTGTCTGCATCTATACACACTACGTATTCTGCTTCTGTCTGCTCTATACCATAGTTGAGTGCCGAAGCCTTGCCACCATTGGGTTTTGTCAGCACCTTTACCTTGTTATTATCCTTAAAGGCGGCCAATACTTTTTCGTACGTCTTATCAGCACTGCCATCATCTACAAAAACAATATCAAAGTTGGGGTAGGTGCTGTTCAGCAGTTTGGTGAGTGCGTTCACAGCATTTACTTCTTCGTTATATGCGGGTACTATTATGCTCACCAGCGGGTTGTCGGCCAATGGCGGTAACTGCCTGTTTTTTTCTTTCCGGCGTTGCTTTATGGCCAGGTATGCTAAGAGTAATAATTTACCTATCGATAAGCCAATGCAGGCAAGGAAAAGGTAAAACAGTGTTTTACTGCCCCAGTAGCCGGCTTCGGCCATATAGTAGCTAAACTGTACCAGGTAATAACTTTTATTGCGGGGCACAGCAGGCATCAGCTGGGCATCTTGTTCGTTCACAAGATCGGCCACGGTGGTGAAGGTATACCCCTTGTCTTTAAAGTATTTGATGATGCGCGGCAGCGCAATGATCGTCTGCTCGCGGTCGCCACCGGCATCATGCAATAATATGATGTTGCCATTCTTTTCCTGCTGCACTACACGCGCAAAAATAGAATCGGCGCTGATGCCCTTCTCCCAGTCATTTGGGTCTATCGATTCGCCAACGGTCAGATAATTATTGTCCTTGGCAAAGGCTACGGGCTCCAGTTCCTGCATCGTCTCTGGCTCAGAGTCAGCATTGTAGGGTGCGCGAAAGAGGATGGTAGAATGCCCGGTGATGCTCTCCAGTAGCAGACGGGTGCTGTTCAATTCAAATTGAGCCCTGTTCTGGCTGATAGCAGCTATGTTGGGGTGAGAAAAGGTATGGTTGCCCAGCTCAAAGCCCTCCCGGTATTCGCGTTTGATGATCGGGATATTATTGATGGCATTTCTTCCCGTTACAAAGAATACTGCGGGGACATGTTCTTTGCTCAGTATGTCCAATATGCGCGGCGTATAGTTTTCGTCAGGACCATCGTCGAAGCTTAATACTACCTTTTTATCTTTCTTACCGTATTTGCGGATGACGAATATTGAAGGGAGACTGTCATACCGCTCATCTGCCACCAGCGATTCTTCAGTGTCAATGGTCGGGAACACCTTACCCGCCCTTGGTTGCGTGATCACATCCAGTATCTCACCCTCACCCACATAGTTCACGTCCGTTGTTACATTAACATGGTTGAACACTTTGTAGTTGAAGGTATCGGTCGCATTATCGCTCAGGTCTTTATTATAAAATGTCCACAGCCTGCTATCTTCCTGGCCCAACCGCCACAATGCTACCCCTGCCGCTCCATATTCAGCCGCAAAGCGTATGGTATTGAAGTTGGTAGCGGCATCGGTAAAAAACACATCATGCTGAATGTCGTCATCGTCGGTGTAGCTGTAGTTCAGGTTGTAGGTGCCTGTGTCAAATTTTACCTTGGCGTCCTCATCGCCCGCAATGCTCAGCGCTTCGGCATACGATACATCTTCGCCTGCTCTGCCTTTGGCCCAGTCATAACCATATCCGGCAATAGCCAGTACCAGTTTCTCCGGTGGCACCGACCTTATCGCTTCGTCCATAGCGGCTTCTATATATTTCTGCGACGATATAGGGCCCGCCGCGCTGTTACTATTGTACTCATCATAGGCCATCACAAAAAGGTGGTCGTTATATTTGGCCAGCTCTTTCAGGTTAAAGTCGGGGTTGAACGGCGGTACATCCTGCGTCACTATCAGCCCGAGCGGGTGCATCCGTTCGTACAGTTCTCTCATGAACGTAATAAGTGGCTCGTCTGATATTTCAGCCAGTTCTTCGAAATCGATATTTACCCCGGCAAAATGATTTTGCTGAATGGTGCGTAGAATGCCGTCTATCAGTTTTGTTCTGCTGGCCTTATTGCTGAATATGCGATGCAGCGGTCGCCCGTTAAAATCTTCGCCCGAGAAGTTGGAGATAACAGCCACCACCGGTATGCCCGATCCTTTGATAATATCCAGCCCGCGTATCTCTGAATTAACAATAATGGTATCGGCCGCCGAGTCTATGGTCATCCACAGCGGCAACAACATATTTAGCTTATTGATATTGTTTTTCAGCGAGTAGTACGACTGTTCATCTGTGGCATCGTAAAAGGCTGCACGGATGGGAATCGTTTGGTGGTACTGACTATCCGATCTGTTCACATATTTAATAGAACGTAGCTGGCTCGACTTATTTATGTAATTCCCAAAACCCGAATATTTGCTCAGCAAATTATTCAGAGCGGCATTTTTACCATTATCTATTATGGACTTGTATTGCTTATTGTCATGCTTTATCTGGGGTATCTTGGGTGAGAACTCGCGCACAATAGCTACGCCCAGCACTGCAATGAAAACAACTATGATGAATGCAGCTATCCTGAAGGTCCATTTAAAACGCTGCCAGCGGGTAGGCGATGACGTAAGGAAAATTTGTTTTTGTTCGTGCGGCATATGTTTTCGTCCCAATGATGGGCTACCTGCACGTTAAAGCAATGTTTGTGCCAAAATAGAGTATGATAACGAATAAGTAGCTTACATAACAACTAACGATCGCAACATTACCCATACCTGGTGAATGCCATGAGCTGGATGGTTGATGTTCATGATCACTATTTCGCCATGTTCGGTAACAAAAAAGTCGTCATTTTCTGCAGCTGTAACATGCTTCATCTCAACAACACCGTCATAACTATTAAATGATGTAAGAAAGTAATCATAATTGAACATGATTATCATGCTGTCGGCTGAATATCCCATTGCTGTATTAAGCGGATAGAGAAAGGTGGCAAGTGTGCCAGATGTTTGTCCGCTATCTGCGTGAGTTAAACGTGCATTATTGTTGCTTAATTTTAACGACCAATCTGAGGGTGTTGTGCCTGTTAAACCGCTTATATTGATTTGCCTTATTTTGATTTCGTATGATATATAGTGCGTGATATCGGTCATTCCCATTCCGTGCGAAATAAGCTTTAGGTCATTGGAATCGCTGCTCACAACGTAAAAGCTATCTATTCTGCCAGACACCGAATCCTGGTATATCCAATAGGAGCCTGATTTGTAACGGAAATTAGCACTTAATGCAGAATCGGGGTAATAGTACATTTCATGCACACTTGATGTTGGAGTAACATTAGTAGACGTTTTACTACACCGGGCAAAAAGCACAGCAACAAACAATAGTAATAACGTAGGTACGTAAGTCCGGTTCATAGCAATCGTTTAATTGTATACGTAAATATAATATAAATATTGTGCATGCCTGGGCGTAAATTTTTCCAATCGCTTAAAAATCCCCTACTTTAGTTGCATGGATACAAAAAGCCATAGATCATCAAAGTCTGTTCAGCGGGCATGGGCCATGTACGACTGGGCCAATTCGGCCTACAACCTGGTCATCACGTCTACTATATTCCCTATTTATTACGAGGCAGTTACCTCTGTAAAGGAAAATGGTAAAATAGTCAACGATACAGTGTCTTTTTTCGGCATGCATGTAAAGAACAGTTCGTTGTTCAGCTATTCGCTTGCTGCAGCCTATCTTATTATTGCGCTCATTTCTCCTATCCTTTCATCTATTGCCGATTATAAAGGGAACAAGAAGGCATTTATGCAATTGTTCTGCTACATCGGCTCTGCGGCGTGTTGCACGCTGTATTTCTTCAAAAAAGATACGCTGGAGCTTGGCGTTGTTGCAGCGGCATTGGCGGCACTTGGGTATTGCGGTAGCCTGGTATTCTACAATGCATACCTGCCTGAGATAGCCGAGGAGCACGAGCGCGACAAGGTAAGCGCACAGGGCTTTTCTTATGGGTATCTAGGTAGCGTATTGTTACAGCTTATCTGTTTTGTATTCGTTCTTAAGCCGGAATGGTTCGGTATCAAGGACGAATCGTTCGGGCCACGTCTGTCATTCATGTTGGTAGGTATCTGGTGGTTCGGCTTTGCACAGATCACCTTTGCCAAACTGCCCAAGGGCACAGCATTACCACAGGAGCGCGAGCACGGTATCATTGCCAGTGGCTTTATAGAACTAAAAAAAGTATGGGCGCAGCTCAAAGAAATGCCTGTGTTGAAGACTTATCTCGGCGCATTCTTTTTCTATAGCATGGGTGTGCAAACAGTTATGCTGGCTGCGGCCATTTTCGGCAGTAAAGAGCTGAACCTGGAGCAGGGGCAACTGATAGCTACTATTCTCATCATACAGCTGGTGGCTATAGCCGGGGCGTATCTTATGGCCAAACTGGCGGGCTTGTGGGGCAATCTCCGGGTATTGTTACTGGTGGTATTTCTGTGGATAGGTATTTGTATAGGCGCCTATTTTGTACAAACAGCCGGGCAGTTTTATATAATAGCCGGGGTGGTAGGGTTGGTCATGGGCGGTATCCAGTCGCTTAGCCGTTCTACATATTCCAAGCTGATGCCCGTAACACACGATACCGCGTCGTTCTTCAGCTTTTACGATGTGACAGAGAAATTCGCCATAGTTATTGGTATGTTCTCATTTGGCTTTATCGATAGCCTGATGAATATGCGTGCAGCTATCTTAGCGCTTATTTCGTTTTTTGCAGTGGGGGCATTGATTTTGTATCTTGCACACAAGAAACAGGTAGCAGAACACCTGGCTAAGGCTACTTTATAGTAACAGCCCAATTTTTTAAGTTTTTTACTTTTTATCTTTTACTTTTTATGAGGTTATTCACAATAAATACCGGGTACTTTAAATTAGATGGCGGCGCTATGCACGGCGTTGTGCCCAAATCTATGTGGAACAGGGTAAACCCATCCGATGACAATAATATGTGTACCTGGGCTATGCGCTGCCTGCTGATAGAGCATGGCAACTATCGCATACTGATAGATAATGGCATGGGCACCAAGCAGGATGAAAAGTTCTTCAGCCATTTTCAGCCACATGGCGATGATACGCTGGAGAAAAGCCTGGCAGCCCACGGCTTCACCACCGATGATATTACCGATGTATTTCTTACCCACTTGCACTTCGATCATTGCGGTGGCTCTATAAAGAGAGAAGGCGACAAGCTGGTGCCCACCTTTAAAAAGGCCATCTATTGGTCAAACCACAAGCATTGGAACGAAGCCATCAACCCCAACGACAGGGAGAAAGCCTCCTTCCTGAAAGAGAATATCCTGCCAATAGAAGAGAGTGGCCAGCTGCGCTTTGTAGATGTAGCCGATGGTGCAGAATGGATACAGGATATCCGTATCCGCTACTGCACAGGGCATACAGAATCTATGATGCTGCCGCAGATCATGTTCAACGATACCACTATATTGTTTTGTGCCGATCTGCTGCCCAGCGTTGGTCATATATCCATGCCTTGGGTCATGTCTTACGATATGCGCCCGCTGGATACGCTTGCCGAAAAAGGCCGCATCCTCCGCGAGGCGGTAGCCAACAAATGGGTGCTGTTCCTGGAACATGATCCTAAGAACGAGTGCTGCACCTTGCAGGATACTGAAAAAGGTATCCGCCTGAAAGAAGCGTTCCCGCTCTCTGAGCTGGAACAGCGTATAGGTAAATAGTTATTTCAACATGTATTATATAACAAGTGCCGTTCATCGAACGGCACTTGTTATTTTATTCCACCTGCAGCACAAAAGCTTTCTCCGTCTTATTCCTGCATACCAGCGATACAAAGTACATTCCCCTTGATAGTTTGTGTACATCAATAGACCGGTCGCTGCTTATCCGCGACTGCGTCATTACTTCACCGTTCTCATCGGTAATAATAGCCCATGGTTGCCTGGTTTCTGCAGGCAGGTTAGAAAAAGAGATAGCACCGCCCTCGTAGGTCATTTCTGTAGCGGCAAACTGGCTGTCGTGGGCCACGCTCTTTGTAGCAGCATGGTGCTTGCCTGGTGTGGTGGTGTACGATGAATGGTCGCTTGTCTGGGCGTGTGTGGCGGTAGCTAATGCAATAAAGCTGCCGATAAGGATGATGTGTTTCATGTTGTTGATCTGTTTGAAAGTGTGAAAGACGTTGTGTTTGACGCTGTAAAAGTATATTGAGTTACAGCCGTTCATTTACCGCATTGGGGGTGATTAGCGTTTTTGTAACAACGCTAAAACGGGTGAAAAATGGGGGACTTTGGAGGTTAAAAGGCTGAAAAGTTAAAGGGTTAATAGGAGGGAAATGCAGAAACGGGGGAGAAAGAAATGAGTATTAGCAAGTATTTTGCCGAAAGCAGCGGGATACAGCATCCCCCCAAAAGCACGCATCCAGGTGGATATGACTTATTGACCTTTTACTTTTTAACCTTTTAGCCTATTACCCTTTTAACTAATTAACTTCTTTCCCCTATTAACTATCTTTGCACGCATGGAATTGAACACGCTCACCGCCATTAGCCCCATAGACGGTCGTTACCGCTCTCAGTTGGCTGCATTATCTCCTTACTTTTCAGAATTTGGGTTGATCCGCTACCGCGTACGTGTAGAGGTCGAATATTTCCTGTTCCTGGCAGAAAGGAAGATCATCAAACTGCCCGCCAAGGTAAAGGCTGCCAAACTGCGCGAGGTGTACGAAGCTTTTTCTGAAGCTGATGCACAACAGATCAAGACCATAGAAAAGACCACCAACCACGATGTGAAGGCTGTAGAGTATTTCCTTAAAGAAAAGCTGGAGGCCATGGGTGCCGGGGAAAGCCTGGAGTGGGTGCATTTCGGCCTTACATCTCAGGACATCAATAATACTGCCACACCATTGCTGTGGAAAGAAGCACTGGAAGATGTATATCTGCCTGCATTATACAATGTCATCCTTAGCCTGAAAGGTATGGCCAAGGATTGGAGCAAGATATCCATGCTGGCACGTACGCACGGTCAGCCGGCATCGCCAACCACACTGGGTAAGGAAATAATGGTATTTGTGGAGCGCCTGGAGGGCCAGGTAAGGCAGCTGAGCCACGTGCCATTTGCAGCTAAGTTTGGCGGAGCTACTGGTAATTTCAATGCGCATAAAGTAGCCTTCCCTAAAACCAATTGGGAAGATTTCGGCAATGCTTTTGTGAATGAAAAGCTGGGCCTGGAGCGTATGCAGTACACCACCCAGATAGAGCACTACGATAATATAGCGGCGCAATTTGATGCGCTGAAACGTATCAACACCATCCTCATCGATCTGTGCCGCGATATGTGGCAGTATATCTCCATGGAGTATTTCCGCCAGAGGGTGAAGGAAGGTGAAGTAGGCAGCAGCGCCATGCCACACAAGGTAAACCCCATAGATTTCGAAAATGCAGAGGGTAACCTGGGCATAGCCAATGCACTATACGAACATCTGAGCGCCAAACTGCCTATCAGCCGCCTGCAGCGCGATCTTACGGATAGCACTGTGCTGCGCAACGTAGGTATGCCGCTCAGTCATAGTTTCCTGGCGCTGCGCTCGCTGGAGAAGGGCCTGGGCAAGCTGTTGCTGAACGCGGCTAAAATGGAAGACGACCTGGAGCACAACTGGGCAGTAGTAGCCGAAGCCATCCAGACCATACTGCGCCGCGAGAACTATCCTAAACCATACGAGGCATTGAAAGCGCTCACCCGCGGCAAGGCCAGCATAGGTAAAAAGGATATCCATACTTTCATCAACAAGCTGAAAGTAAGCGACAAGGTAAAAAAGGAATTACTGGCCATTACGCCACATAATTATGTGGGGGTGGAGTTTAAGTATTCGTAGTCTTGTTAAATACCGTCATTAACGACGCGTGATTTTGCCATAAAAACAAAAGAGAGCAATTTGCTCTCTTTTGTTTTTATACTTAAGCTTTCGAACTGATGAACGCATTCTTCTTTGTGATCTGTATTTTGTTTTTGCTAAACCAGGCAATAAAGTCATCCCAGTTTTGTTTATTGGCTGCCTGCCATTTTCTAAACGCATCCACATCGCCCTTCATAAGAATCCAATGGTTATAGGCATCAGCAAAACCTGCTTTTCTATACTTTTTTGATAGCTGAAAAGAACATTAGGATGGTCGGTGTCGTAGTTTTTTTCGAAGTAAATTTCTATGAATTTCTTTCTCATGCTACACAGGGTCTCTGTATTGATACTGTCTGTTAAGATCAGTGACATCAACATCACGGGTTCGTAAATCATATTAAAGGGTAATTTGAATTTGTGGTGTTTGTCTGTAATATCATCAACATTTACTATTATGTTTTTGCTAAAATGCACGCCCATCGAGTCTTTGGAATGGATCTCGATGTTTGCTTTGTATGTGTCATACAACCACTTGCTAACGTTGGCTGTACGGTCACTGTTACGTTCCAGATTCATGAAGATCTCTCCATAGATCATTCCCCATATGGCTTCTGATGATGCGGTATATATTTGAGTAGCGCGATAATAATTTGAAGAAAATGTTGGGTCTGCCTCTATGCCTTTTTCATAAAAAGGAAGTGCTTTGTTATATTCTTCATAGCCGAAATATACATTGCCGGTCTCCAGGTACAGTTGCCCGGCATTGGGAAAAACTTTCAACCCTTCAGCATAGGTTTTTAATGCCCGGCTGCTGTCTCCGTCCATATCGTAAAGATTGCCGAGCATTTGGTAACATTCCTCCCTGATGCCGCTCATCTTTACAACGTTTTGCATGATGGCTATTCCTTGCTTATATTCTTTTTTTACTTTATAACAATAGGCCATTTCATAGCTGTAAACATAATTGCTGGGGTCAAGGGCCTTGGCTTTGGCAAGTAATTCCAGGGCATCGTCGGCTTTGCCTTCATCTTCCAGTTTGATGGCAGCCATGCCCAGTTCTTTGGCTTTGGCAGCATCAGATTGCGCAGCAACATTGTAGCAGGAAAAAGAAAATAAGAGGCTGAAAGTGAATACTTTTATAGTGCACATTAGGTATTTTATTAGTTACAGGGGATAAAAATACATTTTTTAGAGTGCCAGATCAACCTTTTTTAAATTTGAATAGCTCGGTGGTCGGTTGCTTCTTTTCTGATCATAGTACCTGGCAATAAGAACTGTAATTATGCGGCGGATAATGCTTATGTGTTAACGTATCCTGTAAATGTCACCCCAGTTTCATTTTCTCTTTCATTTTCGGTAAATTTGCGCAGTTTCAACGCACTAAATAATTAATTCATGGCATTTGATATTGAATTGATCAGGAAAGTTTACGAACAACTACCTGGCAAGACAGAGGCAGCCCGCAAGACATTGGGCCGCCCGATGACTCTGGCTGAAAAGACACTTTATTCCCACGCCTACGATGGGTTGACCCGCGCTTACAGCCGTGGTAAAGATTACGTTAACTTCTCGCCAGACCGCGTAGCTATGCAGGATGCAACTGCGCAAATGGCCCTCCTGCAGTTCGATACTTGCGGTCGTAGTAAGGTAGCTGTACCAAGCACTGTGCATTGCGATCACCTGATACAGGCAAAGGTTGGTGCTACAGAAGACCTTGCTACTGCCGTTGACGTGAATAAAGAAGTTTACGACTTCCTGGCTTCAATATCTAATAAGTATGGTATTGGTTTCTGGCGCGCAGGTGCTGGTATCATTCACCAGGTTGTGTTGGAAAACTATGCTTTCCCTGGTGGAATGATGATCGGTACCGACAGCCACACGCCTAACGCCGGTGGCCTGGGTATGATAGCTATTGGTGTTGGTGGTGCCGATGCGGTTGACGTAATGGCCGGCCTGCCTTGGGAGCTGAAAATGCCTAAACTGATAGGTGTAAAGCTGACCGGTAAAATGAGCGGCTGGACATCTGCAAAAGATATCATCCTGAAAGTTGCCGGTATCCTTACTGTAAAGGGTGGTACTGGCGCTATAGTAGAATACTTTGGCGAAGGTGCTGAAAGCCTGAGCTGCACCGGTAAAGCTACTATCTGTAACATGGGTGCCGAAATAGGTGCTACATGCTCTATGTTTGCTTACGACCATAAGATGGCTGATTACCTGAAGGGTACAGGCCGTGCAGACGTAGCTGAGCTGGCTGATAAAGTTGCTGAGCACCTGCGTTCTGATAAAGAAGTATACGCTGAACCACATGTTTATTACGATCAGTTGATCGAGATCAACCTCGATGAACTGGAACCATATGTAAACGGTCCTTTCACTCCTGACCTGGCTACGCCTATCAGCGAGATGGCTGCTGCTGTTAAAGAACATGGCTGGCCTGATGCTGTTGAGGTTGCCCTCATTGGCTCTTGCACCAACTCGTCTTACGAAGATATCAGCCGTTCAGCCTTCATAGCTAAAGATGCTATGGCCAAGGGCCTGAAGGCGAAGAGCGAATACACCATCACTCCGGGTTCTGAACTGGTGCGTTTCACTATTCAGCGCGACGGTATGCTGGATACATTTGCCCAGATGGGTGGTGTAGTACTGGCCAACGCTTGCGGTCCGTGCATCGGCCAGTGGGCGCGCCACGTAAACGATCCTGCCAAGAAGAACACTATCGTTACTTCATTCAACAGGAACTTTGCTAAGCGTAACGACGGTTTGGCTTCTACGCACGCCTTCGTAGCTTCTCCTGAGATCACCACAGCTTATGCTATCTCTGGTAGCCTGTCTTTCAACCCGCTTAAGGATAAGCTGGTGAACGAAAAGGGCGAAGAGGTGATGCTGGCTGAGCCACAGGGCTTTGAACTGCCTCCGCGCGGTTTCGATGTAGAAGACGCTGGTTATGTAGCGCCTGCTGCTGACGGTTCTGGTGTACAGGTAGTGGTAAGCCCTGAAAGCAGCCGCCTGCAGTTGCTGGCGCCATTCGCTCCATGGGATGGTAACGACTACCTGGGCCTGAAGCTCCTCATCAAAGCATTCGGCAAGTGTACTACCGACCACATCTCTATGGCTGGTCCATGGTTGAAATTCCGTGGTCACCTGGATAATATCTCTAACAACATGCTGATTGGCGCTATCAATGCCTTCAACATGGAGCCTAATAAAGTAAAGAATCAGCTGGACGGTTCTTACGGCGAAGTGCCTGCTGTACAGCGTGCTTACAAAGCACAGGGTATGGGCAGCGTAGTAGTAGGCGACGAGAACTACGGCGAAGGCAGCAGCCGCGAGCACGCAGCTATGGAGCCACGCCACCTGGGTGTGAACGCCATACTGGTGAAGAGCTTTGCCCGCATCCATGAGACCAACCTGAAGAAGCAGGGTATGCTGGCCATCACTTTCGATGACAAGGCAGACTACGACAAGATCCAGGAGAACGATGTTATCGACATCGTAGGCCTGAAGTCTTTCGCTCCGGGTTCTCAGCTTACAGTAGTATTGCATCACGCTGATGGCTCTCACGAGTCTATCAAGGTGAACCATACCTACAACGAGCAGCAGATCGAGTGGTTCAAGGCCGGTGGTGCACTCAACGTTATCCGTAGCGAGTTCGCAAAAGGTTAATCCATTTAAAGGTTAAATAGTTAATAAGGCATGGCCTACCCAAATCGGGTAGGCCATGTTACTTTAAGTTAATTAATCTTAATCAGTTGAGTATTAAAGAATAAATCTAAGTTCAGATTAAACTTATCGTCCTATATTTGTGTCGTAATACTATGCGTAACCTCACCAATATAAAAGACTTTATCGAGTGGAAAGCCTTCGGCGTTTGCTCTGCTATTGGCGAGCGCATGGGCGTGGCTACATCCCGCATCAGGCTGTGGTTCATTTACATCTCTTTCCTTACTATGGGCTCACCCATTATTATCTATATGGTGCTCGCCTTCTGGATGAACCTTAAAGAATACATACTCCTGCGCAGGCGTAACCCACTCAGGTGGCTGTAGGTCAGGCGGTTGTTAGTGCCGTTGGTACAGTTTATGTACCGGCTTTCCTATTTTTACAGCTTATAAGATCATAGCCATGAAAGGGTGGAAAACCGTCGCATTACTAGTTGTCTCTAATATATTCATGACTTTTGCCTGGTACGGGCATCTCAAATTCAAACAGTACGACTGGGGAAAGAACCTCGGGCTATTCTCCATTATACTCATTAGCTGGGGCATGGCCTTCTTCGAGTATGTGTTCCAGGTGCCGGCTAATGAAGGTGGGTTTAAAGACAACGGTGGTGCCTTCAACCTGGTAGAACTAAAGACCATACAGGAGGCAGTAACACTTACCGTGTTCATGATATTTACCCTGGTTTTCTTCCGCGATCAGAAGCTGGCCTGGAATCACCTGCTGGGCTTCGCGCTCATTGTCGCCGCAGTCTATGTGATATTTAAAAAGTGGTAGCAATGAATCCAAAAAAGTGGGCATGGCGAGGGCCACATAGTGTCACACTGAGCTTGTCGAAGTGCGACACGGTCAAGGGTTCTATCATTGGCAGGCGAAATAATGCCGCGTCACGACAAATCAAATCATAAACAATAAAGGAGCCAACCGGCTCCTTTATTGTTTAATTTTCTCTCAGCTCCAGCAGCGCCACATTTTCTATATGGTGCGTGTGCGGGAACATATCTACCGGTTGCAGTTTTACTATTTTATATGCAGCATCCAGCAATTGCAGGTCGCGGGCCTGGGTGGCCGGGTTGCAGCTTACATATACTACACGCGGCGCACGCATTTTCAATATCTGTTGCACCAGCTTTTCGTGCATGCCTGCACGTGGCGGATCGGTGATAATAACATCAGGCTTGCCGTGTTCAGCGAAAAACTCGTCGGTGCAGATGTCGGCCACATCACCGGCAAAGAACTTACAGTGGTCCAGTCCGTTCATGGCGGCGTTCTCGTAGGCGTCTTTTATAGCGTCTTCTATCAGTTCTATACCTATTACCTTTTTAGCACCCTTAGAGCAGAAGATGCCAATACTGCCGGTTCCGCAATACAGGTCATACAGCACTTCATTACCGGTGAGTCCTGCAAAGTCGCGGGTTATACTGTACAGTGTTTCCGCCTGTGTGCTGTTGGTCTGGAAGAACGACTTCGGTGATATCTTAAAGCGGAAGTCTTCCAGCTTTTCTTCAATGTGTGGCTTGCCGTAATAGCAGATCACATCCTGATCGTAGATGCTGTCATTCATCTTGCCATTAATAGTATAATGGAGCGATGTTATGCCTGGCACATTGGTCTTGATATGCTCCAGTATGGCAATACGTGCCGGCTCGTCTTCGTGATGCACCACCAGGTTGATGAGTACCTCGTTGGTCGTAGTTACACGTATGGTCACATTGCGCAGCCATCCGGTATGTTGCTTAATGTCGTGGTAAGACAGGTTATTGGCCTGGCTATATTCGCGCAGTACCTTAAGCAGCGTATTGGTAGGTTCGTGCTGCAGGTAGCAGGTGTGTATCTCTACCACCTTGTCGAAGAGCCCGGGTGCGTGGAAGCCCAGTGCCGGTTCCGGCGCAAACTTCTCGCTACGTTCAGCTATCTCCTCAAATGTCCTGTATCGTTGCGATGAGAAAGTGAACTCCAGCTTGTTACGGTAAAAACGCTCATAAGCACTGCCGCTTATTGGCTGTATCTCCGGCAGTTCCACATGGCCTATCCGCTTCAGCTGATCTTCTACCTGTTGTTGTTTATACTCCAGCTGCTTGCTGTAGGGCAGCATCTGCCATTTACAGCCACCACACACGCCAAAGTGCTGGCAGAAGGGTTCTACGCGCAGGTCCGATGGTTTTACCAGCTGTGTTACCCTGCCCTGTGCCCAGCTTTTTTTTTCCTTGGTAATTACGGCATTGATCACATCGCCGGGCACTACGCCTTCTACAAACAGCACTTTGCCATCGGGCAGGTGCGCTATACTCTTTCCTTCGGCCGCATAGGCATCTATAGTTACGTCGGTTAACGGAGCACTCCGTTTCTTTTTACGGGACAAATGAATTTGTTTTTTATTTGAGCGGCAAATTTACTGGTAATAAAACTGTTTTAGTACAAATTTCGTAGTTAGTTAAAAGTTCGTGTCCGTTAGTTCTTTAGTTTTACAACCAATCGCTTTTTACCATGATCATTGCTTCAAAACCACTTAATGAGGCGGAACGCCTTTCCGCCCTGTACGAATACAATATTCTGGATACCGTTGCAGAGAACGAATATGACGATATTACCCGCATTGCCAGGGAAGTATGCAATGCTTCCGGTTCTCTGATAGGACTTATAGACGCCGACAGGCAATGGTACAAATCTAAGCTCGGTGTTGCCGGCGACCAGGTAGAAAGGGATATCAGTTTCTGCTCACATGCCATATTGAATCCCAACGAAATAATGGTTGTTCCCGACCCCAGGACAGATGAACGCTTTGCCGACCATCCTTATGTTTTGGCCGATGAAGATCCTGTTCTCTTTTATGCCGGGGTGCCGCTGGTATCTCCCCAGGGACTTGCATTGGGAACACTTTGTGTGATAGACAACAAGTCGAGAGAGTTGAGCGATAGCCAGCGCGAAACGCTTCTGGCCTTGTCACGCCAGATCGTTGCCTACATGGAGGTGCGAAAAATGAACTATAAGCTGCAAAGGCAGAAGGAAGAATTGGAGATGCTCAACCAGGAGTTAGAGCGATTCTCATACGTAGTTGCGCACGATATCAAATCGCCATGTGCCAGCCTCCTGATGGCTACGGATTTTCTGAAGGATATTGCCGGAGATGGATTGACGCCGGAGGCTGAAGACATGATCAGGATGATGGCCGATGCATCGCACGGCATTGTGGAAATGGTAGACGGTATACTGCGGCATACCAAAACGGTAAATAAGGATGACATTGTTAAAGAGCGGTTTACGTTTGGTGAGTTCATTGCAGATCTGCGTAAGATGCTGAACATTCCGGATAAGTTTACCTTCAATATCTCTGGCAACAACCTGGTTTTATACACCAGCAAGCACCTGCTGATGCAGATATTGCTGAACCTTTGCAGCAACGCCATTAAATATAATGACAAGACGGAGGGTCGCCTGGTAGTAATGCTTGATGAAACCAACATGCATTATCGTTTTACTGTACAGGATAACGGTCGCGGCATAGACACAGGCAATCATACTGCTATATTCGACCTCTTCACTACCGTTGGTGACGTGGACCGGAATAACGAGAAAGGCCATGGCATTGGCCTGGCCACCGTAAAGCGTCTGGTACAGAAAATGGGCGGAGAGATAGAAGTAGAATCAACCTTGGGCGAGGGCAGCACATTCACATTCACGATACATAAGTAGCTGCTTGTTTAGCACGCAGCTACTCATTTCATCCAAAATACTAACTCCCCGCCACCTGTAATATCCTCATGGGTTATTGTATGGTTGGTGATCTCCCTGCCGTTAATGGTCACCTTCTTTACATGCACATGTTTGTCGCTTTGGTTCCTGGCTACAATGTGTAGTGTTTTACCATTTTCAAAGTGCAGTGTAGCTTCTTTGATAGCCGGGCTACCCAACGAATAATTTACAGAACCGGGGCATACCGGATAGAAGCCCAAAGCGCTGAAGATATACCAGGCACTCATTTGTCCACAGTCGTCGTTACCGCTAAGGCCGGCTGGGGTAGGGTGGTACATACGCTTCAGTATCATGCGCACACGTTCCTGTGTTTTTTCCGGGTGGTCCGTCCAGTTATACAGGTAGGCCACGTGGTGGCTGGGCTCATTGCCATGCACATAATTACCTATTATGCCATCGCGGGTTATGTCTTCTGTAGCTTCAAAATACTTGTCCGGCAGCTCTATATTGAATAGCGAATCCAGGTGCGGCACAAAGCGCTTGTTACCGCCCATCATACGTATCATTTCTTCCGGTGCATGCGGCACATATAAGCTGTAGTTCCACGCATTACCTTCTATAAAGCCCGCTTCATCTGTGTTCAATATATCAAACTGTTTCTTGAAGGTGCCATCGCTCATACGTGGCCGCATAAAGCCAATGCTGCTGTCGTACACATGATGATAATTCTGAGCCCGGTTAAAGAACTCCTGGTAAATATCCTTGCGGCCCAGTTTCTTCGCCATCTGGGCAATACACCAGTCATCATATGCGTACTCCAGCGTTTTAGATACTGACGAGCCATTTTTGTCTTCCGGTACATAGCCCATATCCATGTAGTACCCAAGGCCGTCGTAGCTGCGGTGCCTTGCTGTAGTTACGCAGGCCTCCAGTGCCCGCTTGCCGTCTATGTATGGATTGTCTTTCACCACTGCATCGGCCAATACAGATACTGCATGATAGCCTATCATACACCAGTTCTCATTGGCCGAATTGCTCCATACCGGCAGCATTTTATGTACGCTCTGGTCGTAGTGTGCTTCCATCGATTGTATCATGTCGGCATTGCGCTTGGTTTGCACCAGGTTCAGGAAAGGATGCAATGCACGGTACGTATCCCACAGAGAGAATGTGGTATAATTGGTAAAGCCCGATGTGCCATAGTCCTGCTGGTCTAAACCCCGGAATGAGCCGTCGGCATCCATATAAACTGTAGGGTTGATGAACGCATGATACATGGCGGTATAAAAGTTCTGCATCGTTTCTTCGTCGGCGTTGATGTCTATCTTGTTCAGTTCCTTGTTCCATCGTAGCTGCCCGGCGCGCTTTGTGGTTGTAAAATCCCAACCAGGTACTTCGGCTTTCATGTTGGCCATGGCATTGGCAGTACTCACAGGCGATAAGGCCACCTTTATTTTTATCTGCTCATCTTGTTGGGTGCTAAAGTCGAAATGCATCCTTATTTGTTTGCCCGCTATTTCAGGAAAATCCTCGTCTGTCTTAAACTTTCTCCAGAATCCACGATAAACTTCTTTAGGTGAATTATCCTGGTAGCCATAGTGTTTAAAGGGCTTAGAGAATGCTATAGCGAAATACACGGTGCGTGTGCGCCCCCAGCCATTGGTTTGTCTGTAGCCGGTTACCAGAGAATCATTCTCTACCCTTAAAAACGTCCAAACGTTTTTGTCGGCGTAGTTATAGATACCGTACATCATGTCGAGTATGATGTGCGCACTATCGCTCTTCGGGAATGTATATTGATGGAAGCCTACCCGTGTAGTGGTGGTCATTTCCGCTTTTATATTGTGGTCTTCCAGCTGCACCTTGTAGTAGTTGGGCTCGGCCACTTCTGTACTGTGAGAAAACCTTGACCGGAAGCCTGTTTCTGGCGCATCGGCAGTGCCTGGGTGCATTTGCAGCTTACCTGTTGTGGGCATTATCAGTATATCGCCCAGGTCGCTGTGGCCCGTACCGCTGAAGTGTGTATGCGTAAAGCCAACTATTGTTTGATCGCCATACTGGTAGCCCGCGCAGTATTTATAAATGTCTTTGTTGTACTTGCCATTCAGCTCATAGCTCTGCGTGTCGGTCTCCGGGCTTAGCTGCACCATGCCAAAGGGCACTGTGGCGCCGGGGTAAGTGTGCCCCATACGGTCGGTGCCGGTGAGCGGTTTCACGTATTGCAGCAGCGCTTTGTCTTGTGCCGATACATGTGTGCTGAACAAACAAACAAGCACCAGCAGTTTTCCGATATTGTAAGGCATGCACTAATTTAGCCATTGTTTTATAAATGCCGCTACAAGCCGAATGAAAACAGAAGACAAATATCTCTTTACCTCGCAGCGGCTGGGTTTCCGCAACTGGACCGAAGCCGACCTCGGGCCCATGAGCCGTATTAATGCAGACGACCAGGTGATGCAGTATTTCCCCGCTGTGCAAACGACAGAGCAAACACATGCGTTCATACATCGCATGCAGGCACAACTCGCCCGTATCGGCTGCTGTTACTTTGCTGTCGATGTGTTGGAGACGGGGCAATTCATTGGCTTTATAGGGCTGGGCGAGCAGACATGGCTGCCTGATATGGGGCCTTTTATTGATATCGGCTGGAGGCTTGCTCCCGACGCCTGGGGACAGGGCTATGCCACAGAAGGGGCTGTAAGGTGTGTAGAATATGCTTTCCGTACACTGGGGCTGCCGGAGATATATGCCATTTGCCCGGCAGTAAACAAGCCATCTGAACAGGTAATGATAAAGGCCGGTATGTCTTTCGTCCGGTTCTTCGATCACCCGGTGCTCATGGACAATGACCGGCTGCGTAAATGCGTACTCTACAGTATTGTGAACGACCTGTGGTTATCTATCATTTAAAACTATATCCGTATTGTCATAAAATAGTGAGATAATTGACCTAAATCAGGTTTTAACAACCTTAGGCGAGGGCAAATGGCGTATCTTTGCGCCGCTAATTGGCTGCGTACGGATAATTTAATATTTATATATGTGTGCGTGCTATTTGAAATTATTTGACGAGTAATGGAAATATTAGAAAGCAATTTTAAACCGAATGTGCCCATTATAGAGGCGGATAGCGTGGTTATCCGTTTCTCCGGCGATTCCGGCGATGGTATGCAGCTTACAGGTAATCAGTTTACCGATACCGCGGCCTACCTGGGCAACGACCTCAGTACATTCCCTGAATTCCCTGCCGAGATCCGTGCCCCCATCGGCACTACTGCCGGTGTATCGGGCTTCCAGGTGCATTTTGGTAGTAAAGAAATATTTACCCCTGGCGATACATACGATGTGCTGGTAGCCATGAATTCGGCTGCGCTCAAGGTAGATCTGCCGAAGCTGAAAAAGGGGGGCGTTATCATCGCTAATACTGCTGGCTTCGATAAAAAGAACCTCAACCTGGCCGGTTATCCCGAAGGCGCTAATCCGCTGGAAGATAATACCCTGGAGGGATACACAGTGCACAAGATCGATGTGACGCGCTTTACCAAGGAATGCCTTGCCGGTACCGGTCTGGGCAACAAGGATATCGAGCGTTGTAAGAACATGTTCGTACTCGGGTTGCTCTTCTGGATGTTCGATGAGCCGATGGAATACACCATCAACTTCATCAACGAGAAGTTCGGCAAGAACCCGCAGATAGCAGAGGCCAATATCAAAACACTGAAGGCTGGCTGGAATTTCGGCGATCATACCGAATTGTTCACCACTCGTTTCAAAGTAGCAGCAGCTAAATTGCCCAAGGGCACATACCGCAACATATCCGGCAACCAGGCTACGGCTATAGGTCTCGTGGCAGCATCAGAATTGTCGGGTCTGCCATTGTTCTTAGGCTCATATCCTATTACGCCTGCGTCCGATGTGTTGCACGAACTGTCTAAATACAAGACCAATAACGTAAAGACCTTCCAGGCAGAAGATGAGATCGCGGCCATTTGCGCTGCCATCGGTGCTTCTTATGCCGGCGGTCTGGGTGTTACTACTACTTCCGGTCCGGGTATGGCACTGAAGACCGAAGCCATGGGCCTGGCAACTATGCTGGAGATACCGTTGGTTATCGTTGATATTCAGCGTGGTGGCCCTTCTACCGGCCTGCCAACAAAAACTGAACAGAGCGACCTGCTGATGGCCATGTATGGCCGTCACGGCGAGGCGCCGCTGCCGGTTATAGCAGCCTCTTCGCCCGCCGATTGTTTCAATACTATACTCGAGGCCAGCCGCATAGCTATCGAGCATATGACCCCGGTTATATGTCTCACCGATGGTTATATAGCCAATGGCGCGGAACCATGGCGTTTCCCTGCTGCATCAGAACTCAATCCTATCAAGGTAACCTTTGCTACAGAGCCTAATGGTCCTGATGGCAAGTTCCTGCCATACAAGCGCGATGAGCGTGGCGTACGCCCGTGGGTGAAGCCTGGCACAAAGGGATTGATGCACCGTATAGGCGGCCTGGAAAAGCAGAACGAAACAGGTAATGTGGCCTACGATGCGCCTAACCATCAGTTGATGACCAACCTGCGTAAAGAGAAGATCGAGAAGATAGCCGATACCATACCGCTGATAAAGCCCGACAGTGGCAAGGAAGGTGGTAAGATGGCTGTGTTGGGTTGGGGCTCTACAAGTGGTGCCATCAAAACCGTTGTGCGCGAGCTGATAGCCGAAGGGCATGATGTTGCGCATATACACCTGCACCACATCAACCCGTTCCCTAAGAATCTCGGCGATCTGCTGAAGACCTACGAACAGGTGCTGATACCGGAAATGAACTGCGGTCAGCTGATACAGCTGATAAGGGCTAAATACCTGATACCTGCGGTTGGTTTCTCTAAGGTACAGGGGCTGCCATTTACAACGGCCGAATTGAAGAACAAGATTTTGGAATTGATTAAATAGTAACAATATGTCGATAACGACAGAAAATGATATAGCACCTAAGCTCACGGCCAAAGACTTTGCGTCGAACCAGGAAGTGAAGTGGTGTCCCGGTTGTGGCGACTATTCTATCCTGAAGCAGGTGCAAACCGTGTTCCCTGATTTTGGTGTGCCTAAGGAAGACATCGTGTTCATATCCGGTATAGGTTGTGCGGCAAGGTTTACCTACTACATGGATACGTATGGCATGCACAGCATTCATGGCCGTGCTACAGCTATCGCTTCGGGCGTCAAGTCTATGAATCCAAACCTCAGCGTATGGATAGTATCTGGCGACGGTGATGCATTCTCCATAGGTGGTAATCATTTTATTCACCTGATGCGCCGCAATTTTGATGTGAACTACATGGTGTTCAACAACCAGATCTATGGTCTTACCAAGGGACAGTATTCGCCTACATCAGAACGCGGTAAGGTAGCCAAATCAACACCATTTGGCTCTATTGAAGAGCCGTTCAATACTGCGGAGCTTGCCTTAGCCGCCGGTAGCAGCTTTGTATCTCGCTCTCTCGATCGCGACCCTAAGCATATGCAGATGGTACTGAAACGAGCGCACGAACATAAGGGTACTTCGTTCGTGGAAATATACCAGAACTGTCCCGTATTCAACGATGGTACTTTCTTCGCCTTTTCCGAGAAAGATACCAAAAAGGAGCAGTCGCTGCTGCTGGAACATGGTAAGCCGCTTATATTCGGTGCTACCGATAATAAGGGTATCCGGTTCGACGGGTTGACACCGGTAGTAGTGGATCTGGAAAAAGACGGCATTGCTGCAAGCGACTTGTGGATACATGATGAACATGATAAAACCAAGGCGCACATCCTGGCCAGCTTCTTCGACAGGACCTATAATGGGGAATATTTCCCCCGCCCGTTCGGCGTATTCTTTTCGGAAGACAGGCCCACTTACGAAGATGCATTACAGATGCAGATAGAAGAAGTTACAGCACGTAAAGGCAGAATGTCGTTGGACAAGATACTGTCCGGCGATAAGACCTGGACAATACTCTGATCTACTTAATTTAAGCTTTTCAATTCAAGGCCCCCTGCTCCGCAGGGGGCTTTTTTTGTTAATTGGCTCTTCGTTGCTGGCCGGGCTACCGGCTGTTTTTTTCGTTTGTAAATCACAGCATTGGCACAGTATTTATATGGGGTTGGGTAAAGAATAGTGTTAATTTTTATTACATGGCGTTCATTATAACTGAGCGCTGATTGTGTCAAAAGTCACCAAATTATTGATTATGAAGAAAAGATCTACGCAACAGAAGAGCGTAAGGAGGGTAGGGCCACTATTGATGGTCCTTTGGTTATTGTGCTGGAGCACGCCATCTATGGCCGACCCCACGGCGCCGGTCATCACATCGCTTAGCGCTACAACGGGCATCCCTGTCGCGGGGAGCATCGTTATTAATGGATTAGGGTTCAACGATACGCCGTCGCGTAGTGTTGTATTTTTTGGCGATGCCATGGCCACCGTCACCGCAGCAACGCCAACCGCACTCACGGTATCCATACCACTCGGAAGTGCGTATTCACAGGTAACTGTGGTCGACCTGAACTCGGGAAGGTCTGCTCAATCGGCACAGTATTTCACACCAACATTCAATCCTGCACCGTATATCCCGTATTCAAGGGCGTTCAAATCGCAGATGGATATAACCGTGCGGCCTACGCTTGGCCCCAACGGTGCCCTTAATTACCTGGCACTTGCCGGTGATATGGATGGTGATGGTAAAGTGGATCTTGTGGTGTCGTCGTACGATTCTTTTCGATCTTCGCGCAGCCCTATCAGCATTTACCGTAATATCGGCGGTTCCGGCATCATAGCCTACGATACTCCGGTAGTGTGCACATCGTCGTTCGGCGCGCGCAACATACGCCTGGCAGATATGGATGGCGATGGTAAGCTCGATATCATTGTAGCTGCCAGCGGTTCAGGCCGTATATCGGCTATCCGCAACATGAGCACTCCCGGCAATATTGCCATGGCGCCCAACCTTAACCTGGCGCTCACCACCGGGGCTTATGAAACAGCCGTTGCCGACTTTGATGGTGATGGCCGCCCAGATATAGCCGCTGCCTGCTACGCTGCTAATAATGTGCAGATGTACCGCAATAAGATCACAGCATCTCCGACAGCCGCGTTCACCAGCTCAGGTACTGTTACCAGTTATCATGTCGACTTTCCTGCCGGCAACGGCCCGGTAAGTATTGCCGCTGCCGATTTTGATGGCGATGGTAAAATAGACCTTGTGATTTCTGATAATGTAGGCAACCAGCTTACTTTACTCAAGAATAATTCCGTTCTCGATTCATTTATGTTCACCGTAGCAGCAACACTTACAGTGCCTGCTGCCCCGCTTCAGGTGCTCACTGCCGACTTTAACAATGATGGCAAGCCCGATATTGTGGTGCCATGCTTTGGCGCCAGTGCTATAGTTGTGTTGCAGAACAATGCAACAACGGGCGTACTTAACAGTACCTCGTTCTCTGCTCCTATTAGTTACCCTACCGTTAATGGCGGATTTGGTATAGCCATTGGCGATATCAATGGCGATGGCAAGATGGACCTGGTAACATCAGATTTCTTCGCAGATTCTTTTACGGTGCTCCGTAACGAGATGACTGGTTCTACTATCAACGCCACATCGTTCGTCTATGACAGCACTTACTTTGTAGGTACCGGCTACGGTCCGCTGGGCATCACAGTAGCCGATGTAGATGGCGACACTAAGGCCGATGTCATCACAGCCAATAACTTCAACAATACCATTTCACTGTTCGAATCTTACGAACTGCCGGCCATTGCTGGTATATCTGGGCCTGATACACTTTGTGTGAACAGCACAGCAACATATACCAGCTCGCACGCTGCTGGTGCTACCGGTTACTGGAGTGTTACCAACGGCCATGCTTCTGTAGCATGGACTGCGGGTGCTAATGATACCATGGCTACTGTTTCCGGCTTAAGTGGCGGTAGGGATACGCTCATGTATACAGTGGTGTATCTTACAGATACCAATACAGTAATGAAGGTGATAGATATCGCGCCATTGGCCGATACCGGTAGCATTACGGGCCCTGTCCAGGTTTGTCAGGGTACAACAATTAGTCTTTCTAACACCGCAACGGGCGGCATGTGGAGCAGCAGCGATACAACCATAGCCTCTGTAGATGCCGCTGGTATGGTCTTCGGTCGCGCACCTGGCAATGCTACCATTATGTATACCGCTACATCGGCCACCTGTGGTTCGCTTACTGCAGAGCATGCTATCACAGTTCTCATGGCTCCCTATGCTGGCACTATAGCTGGCCCGGGTGGCACATGCGTAGGCCAGACAATAACACTTACAGCCAGCAATACTGGTGGTACATGGGTCAACAAGTATCCGGCAATAGCATCTGATGTAGCATCAACAACTACCGACGTGGTTACAGGACAATCTGTAGGTGCGGACACTATTTTGTATATCATGCCGTCTCCTTCATGTGGTAGCGATACAGCGTTCCATTCTGTGGGTGTTATCGATGGTATCAATTCTCTGCCTATAATAGGCGATACCACAATGTGTGTAGGTACCACATCTACATTGTACAATGCTGCTACCGGTGGTGTATGGGTATCCGACGCGCCAACTGTAGCTTTTGTTGATCCGCTGAGTGGAGTGGTTACTGCTTTCAATAACGGTATAGCGCATATTACTTACACGGTAACATACAGCTGTGGTACAGTAGATACTTCTATCACAATACATGTTAATCCTAATCCTGTAGTGGCGGCAATCGCCGACAGGAATGTATGTAACAATTCCGCCGTGAGTATTCCACTGAACAGTAGCATACCAGCTGCCACATTAATGTGGACAAGCAGCGATACTACCATTGGTCTTTCAGATTCTGGTTCAACCAATCCTATTGTATTCACTGCAACAGATACAGCTACAACATCCCGCACAACAACAATTACTGTATGGGCTACTGCTGCTGGTTGTATGAGTACTCCGGAAAGCTTTGATATTACGGTCAATCCTACAGCAAGGCTCACCAGCACAAGAACACCTGCATCTATTTGCGATAACGCTACGTTTACATACACAGCTACGGCCAACCAGCCAGGTACAACATTCGCATGGCGCAGGCCGGCTGTTACAGGTATCTCTAATGCTACTGCAACCGGAACTGGTGCAACTATCTCAGAGGTATTGCACAACACCACATCCGATTCGGTACGCGTTACTTACATCGATACAATGACCTTCAACGGTTGTCCGTCTGTAGATTCTGTACGCGTATATGTCAAGGCTACACCAATGCTTACAACAACCACTACCAGTGCTATATGCGATAGTAGCCTGTTTGCCTTTACTCCGGCCAGTACTACAGGTGGTGTTACTTACCAGTGGTCACGCAATACTGTAGCTGGTATCAGCAACAGTGCCGCAACAGGTGTTAATGGCATTGCCGAATACCTGAACAATACTACTCCGGTGCCTCATGTGGTTACCTACGTGTATACGCTCACTGCCGCAGGTTGCCAGCATTCACAGAATGTGGGTGTGCAGGTCAATCCTACGCCTATGCTCAGCAGCACTACCAATGCAGGTACAGTATGCGATAGTGCGGCCTTCATCTACTTCCCTGCCAGCCTTACTCCGGGTGCCACCTATACATGGACACGCGATACGGTAACAGGCATCAATAACATTGCCGGCTCAGGAGTAGATACCATTGGCGAATACCTGGTTAATACAACAAATGCACCGGTGCTTGTTCGTTATTTGTTCACTATTTCTGCCAACGGTTGCTCCGATACGCAGAGCCTGTATGTTACGGTCAACCCACTTGGCTACCTTACCAGCTCGCTTACCCCGTCAGCTGTATGTAGCGGCAGTACTTTTAATTATACACCAACATCTAATCTTTCTGGCGCCACATTCACATGGACGCGTTCTACTGTCCCTGGCATTACCAATGCCTCTGCCAGCGGTTCAGGCGATCCGGCTGAAGTACTGAATAACGTGTTCGCTACTCCGGTGGATGTGACATATATGTATACAACAACAGTGGCTGGCTGTTCTTACATGCAGGCTGTAGTAGTACGTGTATGGCCTAAGCCAACACTTAATGAAACTGTTAGCAGGATTTGTAGTGGATCTCCGTTTACCATGACGGCAACCAGCCCCGTAGCAGGTACAACCTTCAGCTGGACAAGGCCTGTAGTTTCTGGCATAATACCGGACACAAGCATGGGCAGCGGTGCAACTATCAACGATACGCTGATCAACCAGACCATGCATCCGATAAGTGCATTATACATCTTCACGCTTACGGCCAACGGTTGTTCATACCAGGATACTTTCACTCTTAATGTAGATCCTAAGGTTACTCCTACGCCAACCATCACTACTTCCGGTCCTGATAATGTATGTATGAATACCATGTACCAGAACTTTGGTGCATCTGTTCCGCCTACCGATAGTGTAGAATACACTTGGAGTGCGACCAATGCTACTTTATATGCTGTTGGTAATAACGGACAGAATGCTGTAGTTAGCTTTACCAGTCCGGGTACTGCTCAGGTGATCCTTACTGCTAATATCCTGCATATCAGCTGTGCTTCTACCGATTCGTTTACTGTAAATGTGAGCAACAGCGTGGCGCCGGATCCTACCGTGTTGTACTTCAATAAGCAGTTTGTTTGCCTCCCTGCCGATCTGGATAGTTACCAGTGGGGTTATGATGATGCCAACCTGGATTCTACTATCCTCACAGGTCAGACCAACCAGGATTACATCAACGCATCACCTGATTGGAACCTGTACTACTGGGTAATGACATCGAAGGGCGATTGCCACCAGAAAACTTACTACCGCACACCAAATAGCATCAGCAACGTGAATATGGATGAAGTGACCATGAAGCTGTATCCTAACCCTGCCAGTAATATGCTGACAGTGGAAGTGAATAGCGTTGTTGCCGGCGATGTTCAGGTGCAGGTGTTCAATATGATGGGTCAGCTGGTAGCTACTGCACCACTGGCTAACGGCAAGGCTCAGTTCCAGGTAAATGAACTGGCAGCCGGATCGTACCTCGTAACATGCAACAGGGACAATGTAAAGATGGCAGCATCAAGGTTCGTTAAAAATTAATCACAACTATCATCTAAAATAAAGAAACATGAAAAGAATTTTATTGCTCTCGTTAGGCTTGCAGGCTTGTTTGCTGGCCGGGGCTCAGGATAAAAAAATGTATTTACGGGATAGTTCACTGTCAAGGTGGGTGATAGATGTGAATGCTATGGGGGGCTTGCTCATGCAAGACTATACCGCCAATAATGTTATCGGTAATTATCCGAATGCCGTCAACTCTAACATGGGCCATATGGATTTCAACGGTGGCTGGTCAGTAGGCGGCGATGCCCAGGTGGGCTTCTTCTTCGGTCACAAACGCCATTGGGGTATCGGTACCGGCTTCAACTATATGTACCAGGAAGGTAATGCAGGTCTGCGCGACTTCCATGTCGAATACCAGGCTACCGACTACAACGGGCATACATATCGGCAGGTGGTGTCCAGCAACTACAAGTTGTCCGACAGGTTGTCCATCACCAACATGAACATACCATTGGTGTTAAAGTACAAAAACCGTTTCTCCCGCCATTGGGGCTTCACCGGCGATATCGGTGCGCTCTTTAATGTGCAGGCAAAGAACGACTATCGCACAAGCGGTTCGTTCAACTACGAGGCTATATACAAATTTGGTGAAGGTGGTGTAACGGTCTACGACAATAACCCAACGCCCGATGCATCTGACTATTTTATTACCAAGGCCAATTTCTTACGAGACAACCCGAACGGCAACGTACAGGCTTATTTCGATCTGTTGCGCTCGCAGGGTAACAACGTTGGCCTTAATGTTACGCCAAACACACAAACAGGTACCGTATCTTATAAAACAGGTTCTGTTGGCGCTATTGTAAGACCATCTATGAATTTGTTCTTGTCCGATAATGTAGCGCTCGACTTCGGTGTGTACTACGTCTATCAAACGTTCAAGAACGATGCAGTGAGCGGGTACACAGTTACAGGTAGGGTAGGCGATTACAATCCCGCGTTACATAATGTTACATCAGTGGCCAGCCACAACTTTGGCTTGAACATTGGTGCTCGTTTCTTCCTCGGTAAGATGAAGGATCGTGATCACGATGGTGTGCCGGATAAAAAAGATCTGTGCCCCGATGACTCAGGTCTGGCTATCTACCACGGTTGCCCCGACCGCGACGGAGACGGTATCATAGACAAGGAAGACTCTTGCCCTGATGTACGTGGCCTGGCTAAATACCATGGTTGCCCAGATTCCGATGGCGATGGTATCATAGATTCGAAAGACGATTGTCCTTATGTAGCAGGTCTGCCACAGTTCAGGGGTTGTCCCGACCGCGATGGCGATGGTATACCTGATAAGGATGATGCTTGTCCCGACGTGCCGGGTCTCGCTAAGTTCCACGGTTGCCCCGATCGCGACGGTGACGGCATCCCGGATAATGAGGACAAATGTCCCGACACGCCTGGTGTAGCCAGCAACTTCGGTTGCCCTGAAGTGAAGGTCGATACACCTATGGAAACCAGGATAGACATAACTACGCCAATACTGTTCGATTTTAACAGTGCTAATGTGCATCGTTCGTCTACTCCTATCTTGGAGGAAGCCGCCAAAGAGATCAACGAAAGCCGTGATTCATATATCAGGATCGATGGCCACGCCGATGCAATAGGTTCACGTAAATACAACCAGAATCTCTCCGTGAAAAGGGCACAGGCAGTAAAAAATAAGCTGACCAAATTGGGTGTCAAACCAGGTAAAGTGAAGATCTACGGTCATGGTGAGGATGAGCCGGCCGCGGACAATAGCACGCCGGAAGGTCGTACACAGAACCGAAGGGCTGTTATGAATCTGCAGAGTTCGAAGAAAAAATAGTATATATTATCTTTTTATTAACGCGGGCCGTCTGTTAAGACGGCCCGCTTTGTTTTTTTCGTTTTAAGGATAAATTATTGTAATATTGTGCAAAATATATAGTGTAAATATTATTATATTGTTAATTGACATTTATAATTAAAGATAATGCACATGTATATCATTCGAACAGGATAAACTTTCACAACCTACCATGTACTTGAAAAGAACTTACTTCTTTTTGTATTCGCTGGTCATATTGGCGATCTTTTCTGCCAATACGGTTACGGCAACGATTTTTGCGCCGCGTATTACCAGCGTTTCTGCCGACGCAGGCATACCTCTTGTATCCAGTGTAGTTATTAATGGCTCCGGTTTCAGCGATACTGCAGCCCGCAATGCGGTATACTTTGGCGGCGTACCCGGTATTGTAACGGCAGCTACCACTACGCAGCTTACTGTTACGGTACCCGTCGGGGCCATCTATGCTAACATAACGGTGCTTAACCTTAAAACCAGGTTGTCGGCTATATATAAGGGATTCTATCTTCCGTACTATGACAATGGGTGTTTTTTGCCCGGTAGTAACGGCTTCCGCGCGCGCACCGATATCGTACTCAGCGGCAGTTCTGACAACAGGTTTGCCAAGCATGTTGCCATGGGCGACCTCGATGGCGATGGTAAGCCGGAGCTGGTAGTTTGTTCACGCGATACCGTAGCCCCCGGCGTTAGTGCCGTGTTTGTTTACCGGAATATCAGCACTGCCGGTATGGTTCTTTATGATGCACCGGTTATTTGTACATCAGGTTTCGCTACTAATGTAAAGCTTGCAGATCTGGATGGCGATGGTAAGTTGGATATCGTTGCAGCTTGCAGTGGTTCAGCTGTTATTTCTTGTATCAGGAATACTACCTCCGGTGTCGGAGCACTGTCCTTTGCCCCTAAGGCAGATCTTCATCCGCTATCTGGTTGCCCCGAAACTGCCATCGCAGATTTTGATGGTGATGGCAAACTGGATATAGCGGCAATTTCTTACAGTACATCATCAGTTAAAGTATTCAGGAACCAGATATCATCTGTTCCGGTCGCCGCATTTACTGCCACATCTTTTGGTTCAGGTACTACCTTCGACTCGTTTGCTGTTAGTAGTTTTGGCGCTGGTGCACCTGGTAGTATCTTTACTGCCGATTTTGACGGCGATGGCAAATTTGACATCGTAACGGCTAACAGCCTTGATGCTAGCATCTCGGTATTACGGAACACTTCTACAACAACAGGCACCATCTCTTTTGCCGCTCATGTCGATTTTGAGCATGCCGGATTGCCTACCGAGGTACAAGCTGCAGATATGGATGGCGATGGTAAACCGGAGATTGTGGTGGCCGATTACTTCTCTTCTACAGTTTGTGTATATGCTAATAGTGCATCTTCTGGCACTATAAATACTACATCCTTTTCTCGTATCGATGTTCCTTTTGTCGATTCTTCTTACGGTCTGGCTATCGGAGACCTGGATGGTAATGGCCGGGCCGACATTGTAATTACACGCGGTAAGGCCAATTCAATAGCCGTAATATATAATAACTATACTTCTGGTACGCTGGCTGCATCATCGTTCTCATTGGGTGGCCGCTTCGCCACAGGTGCTGTTACTGAGCCTCAGGGGCTCTGCATAGGCGATATAGATGGCGACCTGAAGCCGGATGTGGTTACCGCCAACGAAGCGGGCGGCTCTATTTCTATCTTCAAGAACAAGTCTGTGCCGCAAATCAATGCTATTGCGGGAGTGGATTCATTATGCATGTTATCCTCTGCCACGCTTACCAGCCCGCATTGCGCAACTGGTACAGGCATCTGGAGGGTTACAAATGGTCATGCAACAATTATAGGCGGCACCGGTGCTGCCGACACAGCTGCTGTTATTACAGGCGTTTCTGCCGGCCTTGATACTGTAGTGTATACTGTCATCAATGGCTCCGACAGCGCGTCGGTTAACTTAGTGATAGATATCAAAGCGCTTGCTGATACCGGCATTATTTCCGGTCCGTCCTCACTTTGTGTGGGTGCATCATTTGCATTGGGTGAAACCGCTACGGGCGGCGTATGGAGCAGTAGCGATACTGCTATTGCCTCCGTTGATGCAGCTACAGGCAGGGTCATCGGCAGGAGCGCAGGAAACGTAATTGTATATTATACCAACCAGTCGGTTAGTTGCGGGCCTATGAGCGCCTCACATGCCATGGTTATCAACCCCTTGCCAAACGCAGGTAGCATCAATGGTCCCGACGGCACCTGTATCGGTTCGTCTATCTCCTTAACAGCCACTCTGCCGGGTGGTACCTGGGTCAATACACATCCGGAGGTTGCATCAGATGCCCCATCAGGAACTGCAATTACTATTACGGGTGTCGCTCTTGGGGGCGATACCATCTTATATGTAGTTACTACACCTACTTGTGGCAGCGACACCGCGGTCAAGCTGATCGGGATAGTGAATACAGCTACTGCACTGCCTATTACAGGAGATACTTCAGTTTGTTTTGGCGATACCATACAGTTGTCCAATGCAGCGGTTGGCGGCACATGGTCTGTAAGCGATCCATCCATTGCTACACTAGTCGGCACTGACGGTTCCGTAAGCGGTCTTGCAGCCGGTCATACATTTATACAGTATACTGTCGATTACGGCTGTGGTCCTATCGTGTCCTCATTATCATTTACCGTCAAGCCGCTTCCGGTGGCAGGCACAATAACTGGTTCCGACTATGTATGCATGGGCGGACAGATCAGTTTGTCAGTATCAGGCACTAGTGCAGTAGGGGTTTGGTCAGTCAGCGATGCAACGGTAGCTACTATCGATCCGGTAACAGGTGTGCTGACGGGCCTTGTAGCCGGTACAGATACTGTGTTATATTCGGTAACCAACACATGCGGCACTGCAGTATCGTATATGTTGGATACGGTTCGTGCTTATCCGCCTGTTGATTCTATAATGGGGGCTATGTCCATATGTCCCGGTGCTATATTAACCCTCACTACTACAGGTGGCGGCCTTACAGGTACATGGGCCATTAGCGATCCATCAGTTGCTACAATTACTTCGGGCGTGGTTACTGCGCTCACTTCAGGCAATGCAATTGTATCTTATACAGTGTCTACTTATTGCGGTCTTGTAACAGACACCGCTGCCGTCCGTGTATATCCGATACCAACAGTTACTCCTGTACCCGACCAAAACGTATGCAATGGCGTTCTGATGAGTATTCCATTCGTCAGTTCAGTTACTCCATCCACATTTGCAT
Source organism: Chitinophagaceae bacterium (assembly GCA_947455215.1). Taxonomy (GTDB): domain Bacteria; phylum Bacteroidota; class Bacteroidia; order Chitinophagales; family Chitinophagaceae; genus Flavipsychrobacter. Next base: position 30,092 of record CANGNA010000006.1, on the reverse strand, counting down.
GGAACAACAGCGATACCGCCATTGGCCTTGGAGCCATAGGTTCCAGCGATACCTTGAACTTCACCGCGCATAATTTTACTGTTACACCTATCTCATCAACAATCATCGTAACACCAACGGCCAATGGCTGCATCGGTCTCAGCGATACGTTCAGCATCACCGTTCAGCCAACACCATGGCTCACCGACACCGCATCGCGTACCATATGCGATAGCGCAACCTTTACTTATACACCTGGCAGCGCAACGCCATTAGTATCGTTTGCCTGGTCTCGCGCGGCCGTTACTGGTATCAGTGAGCCTGCTGCCAGCGATACCGGCAGTATCAGTGAGTTGTTACATAATACTACAGGTGTGCCTGTAGTGGTTACGTATGTATATACGCTCACGGTCAACGGTTGCACCAACCAGCAGTCAGTATATGTTACAGTAAACCCGCGCCCTGTGCTTACAACATCGCTCACCCCGCCCGATGTATGTAGTAATACATTGTTCAGTTACTCTCCCGGTGCGTCATTGCCCGGAACCACATTTGCATGGCACAGGCCACTGGTAGGTGGTATCAGCAACCTCGCGGCAAGTGGTACAGATAATCCTAACGAAATACTCTACAACACTACCTCGGCTACCATCGCCGTACCTTATACATTCACACTCGGCCTCAATGGTTGTAGTTACGACCAGGTGGTAACCGTCAACGTTCGCCCCAAAACATCGCTTACCGGCGCGCTTGCCGATACCATATGTAGTGGCACTCCGTTTGCATACACCGCCAATGCCACATTGGCAGGCACTACCTATGCATGGACAAGGGCTTCTGTAACTGGTCTTACCCCGGCCACTGGCTCCGGTACCAACACCATACACGATACATTGGTGAACAGCACCTTTACCCGCCTTAATGCGGTGTATGTATTCACGCTTACTGCTAACGCATGTAATTATGTGCAGCAGTTTGTGCTCACTGTCGATCCTTTGCCTGCTCCAGCGCCGGTCATCACTACACATCCGCCGGCAGCATTATGTGCCAACACCATGTGGCAGAACTTTGGTACGGCTACAACCCCTGCCGATACGGTAGTACAATATATATGGACCGCAGTTGGTGCCACTGTATATGCCACAGGCAGCAGCGATCAGTATTCGCTTGTCAACTTCCCTGCTCCGGGTAATGCAGTAATAACCGTTAGTGCCAGTGTTAAAGGTATCGGCTGTTACCTGCGCGACACATTTGCTGTAGCGGTTAGTTCGTCTCTTTCTGATAACCCTACGGTACTTTATTTCAACAATACGCAGTTCGTTTGTCTGCCGGGCGATGAAGACCATTACCAGTGGGGCTACGATGATCTTCAGCTCGATTCGACCATACTCACTGGCGAGATCAACCAGGACTATATTAACACGGCGCCCGACTTCCTGAACAAATATTATTGGGTAATGACCACCCGCGATGGTTGTACGCAGAAGACATACTACAAAGCACCAACCGCCATCCACGATGTGAACGGGGAGGCCGTGGGCATGAACATCTATCCTAACCCTGCCGATCAGGCGATGACAATAGAACTGAGCGGCGCGCAAGGTACAGGTTCAGTAGAGGTATATGATATGGTAGGTCGTAAAGTAATGTCGGCAACGCTGAACAATAACAAGGCTGTTATGAATGTAAGTACACTTGCCGCGGGAAGCTATATTGTAGGCTATTATAACAAGGGTACTAAATTGGCAACAGCCAGGTTCATTAAAAACTAATCACCGCAACTGAAAATGAGAATAAGCAAAATACTTTTAGCAGCGGCTGCAACAGCTTTATCCTTCAACGCAGGTGCACAAGTGAAAGGCTGGCTGGCAGATAGCGTATTATCGCGCTTCTGTGTCGATATCAATGCCCGCGGTGGCTTGCTCACCCATGATATGACCGCAGCCAACACCCTGGGCAACTACCTCAATGCAGTGAACAGCAATACAGGTTCGCTCAGGTTCAACAATGCCTGGTCTGCTGGTGGAGAGTTGCAGCTGGGTTACTTCTTTGGTAATAAGCGCCACTGGGGCCTGGGCCTCGGCGTTAGCTACTACAAGCAGGCCGCTGATATCAGCCTCGAGAATTTCCATGTGGAATATCAATCTACCGACTTTAAAGGGAACATATTCCGCCAGCTCGTAACGGCCAATAGCCTCACCGAAAAGGTAGATATGACCTCCATCAATATCCCGCTGGTACTTAAGTATAAGAATCGCTTCTCTAAACGCTGGGGCTTTACTGCCGATGCCGGTGCTGTATACAATGTACAGATGGAAAACTCCTGGAAGACCGATGCGTCTTTTAATTACGAGGCCATCTACAAACTGGTGAACGACGTTCCGGTATACGACAACGCCACTACACCCGATCCGGGCGACTACTTTATGACCATCGCAAAATACCTGGAGCATAATCCCGGTATTGATGTGCAGAAATATCTCGACAACCTTCATGCTCAAGGCTACAATGTTGGCATGAACGTAAAGCCAACCACTAATTCAGGAAAGGTAAATTACACTAGTGGTTCTATAGGATTGCTGCTGAAGCCGTCATTCAACCTGTTCCTGTCCGATGCCGTCGCCCTCGATCTCGGTGCATACTTCAATTATCAGCCCTACAAGAATGATGCGCAGCAGGGCTATAAGCTCACTAACAATACTGGTGAGTATACCTCAGTGCTCAAAAGCGTATCTAAGGCCAATGCACAATCTTATGGTGCCAACATCGGCGTGCGTATCTTCTTCGGCAGGCCTAAAGACCGCGACCACGATGGCGTAATAGATCGTAAAGACCTGTGTCCTGATGATTCCGGGTCTGTGCTCTTCCAGGGCTGCCCCGATAGCGACGGCGATGGTATAGTAGATAAGAACGACTCTTGCCCCAAGGTGAAAGGTATTGCTAAGTTCTACGGCTGTCCCGATAGCGATGGTGACGGTATACAGGATAAAGAAGACGAGTGCCCGTTTGTAAAGGGCCTGGTGCAATTCAAAGGCTGCCCCGACCGCGATGGTGATGGCATCCCAGATAAGGATGATGATTGTCCGGATAAGAAGGGTCTGCCGCAGTTCCACGGCTGCCCCGACACCGATGGTGATGGTCTGCCGGATAACGTAGACGACTGTCCTACAGTAGCCGGACCAATAAGCAACCGCGGTTGTCCTGAGGAGAAGAAAGATACGGTAAGGGTTGAGATAGAAGCCGACGTTAATGCGCCGATCATGTTCGATCTGAATAAGATAACCATTAAGGCCGAGTCTTTGCCAACCCTGCAGAAAGCCGCGAAACTCTTAAGTACTGGTCAGGAGACGACGATCACGATCGATGGACATACTGATGCTACAGGAGCTGATGATTATAACTATGGGCTGTCACTGATGCGCGCTAAGGCGGTTAAAACAATGCTGGTAGCTATGGGCGCAGATCCTAAAAAGATCCATATCAAAGGCTACGGTGAAAAACGTCCTGTGGCGACCAACAAAACAAGAGAAGGTCGTGCAAAAAACAGGCGCGCCACAATGAAGTTGAAATAATAGTTGAATACTTATTGTATATAGGGGCTGCCACACATGGCGGCCCCTTTCTTTATTACCCCGGCTAAAAAATATAGCGGCGTATAAACTATATTTTCTAAATTGGCGTTCAATAGATAAGCACTAAATAGTTTATGGAATTTACAGCACTACAGATAGCCGGTGTATTGGGCGGAACAATAGAGGGTAGCCCCGAAGCCAAGGTCAACAACCTGTCTAAGATAGAAGAGGGTGGGGCAGGCACCATATCCTTCCTTGCCAACCCGAAATACACGCACTACATTTACACTACTACAGCGTCCGTTGTTATTGTGGGTAAAGACCTCGAGCTCACAGCGCCCGTTACGGCTACGCTCGTACGTGTCGATAATCCCGGCACTGCATTTGCCCGCCTGCTCGAAATGTACAACCAGGTAAAACTCAACAAATCCGGTATATCCAAACAGGCATACATTTCAGACAAGGCCACTGTGGGCAACAATATATATGCCGGCGAGTTTGCTGTAATTAGTGATGGTGCCAAGATCGGCAACAATGTAAAGATATATCCGCAGGTATATGTGGGTGAGAATGTGGTGATAGGCGACAATACAACCCTATTTGCAGGTGTTAAGGTCTATTCCGATTGCGTTATCGGTAAGGATTGCATCATACACTCCGGTACAGTTATCGGTGCAGATGGTTTCCGTTTCGATCCGCAGGCCGAAATAAAGAAGATCCCCCAGATCGGCAATGTCATCATCGAAGACGATGTGGAACTCGGCGCCAACTGCGCTATCGATCGCGCAACCCTCGGCTCTACCATATTGCGTCGCGGCGTTAAGTTCGATAACCTGGTACATATAGCCCACAATGTAGAAGTAGGCGAGGAGTGTTACTTTGCAGCATGCACGGTGGTGGCAGGTTCTACCAAGATCGGCAAGCACGTTATGTGTAGCGGTCAGGTAGGAATAGTTGGCCACCTGGAGATAGCCGACGGCACGATAGTGACTGCACAATCCGGCTTATCCAAGAGCATTACGCAGAAGGGCACTGTGCAGATGGGCAGCCCTGCTTTCGACGCAGGCAAATACCGCAAAGCATTCATCCACTTCCGCAACCTCGATACCATTGTACAGCGCATAGATAAACTCGAAAAGGCCGAAAAGGCCCGCGAGCAACTGTAGTTTACGAAACAAAAGGCCTGCAATTGCAGGCCTTTTTATTTAGTCGCCAAAGCACAACTGTTGTGCTTCAGTTTGTCAAAATTGTATCTGTTATCATCAACTGTTATCCCCCAGCTTTGCATCAAAAACTGCAATATGATCACAGAACAAACCGCCCGCACCTTTGCTGCCGACTGGATAGCTGCCTGGAACAACCATGATATACAGGCCATCATGCACCACTACGCCGATGATATCTCCTTCACCTCCCCCTTCGTTACCCGCCTCAATAACGACCCCACCAGCCGCATCACCACCAAACCCGATCTGCAACAGTACTTCCTTCGTGCCCTTACCGCCTACCCCGATCTTACGTTCGAGCTGTTCCACGTGCTCACCGCTGTCAATTCGGTAGTATTATATTACCGGAGCGTCAACAACCTACTCGCGGCCGAGTTCATGCTCTTCAACCCGCAGGGCCAGGTATGCCAGGTGCACGCCCATTACACAGCCCCGTGAGCCCCATCGCCCGTCATCCTGAGCCTGCCGAAGGAAAACCATTGCGCAATCGAGCCATTAGTATTGTCGCACTCCATCACATTATCGCATTGCCGCATTATGACGCCCCGACTACACCCATTGAGTAATTGAGCCATTAAGCCATTGAGCCATTTTTATTATCTTTACACCATGTCTAAAAGAGTAATGCTAGTCATTATGGACGGCTGGGGACACGGTCAGGTCCCATCTGCCGATGCCATTGCCAACGCCAATGTTCCATTCGTAAAGTCGCTGTACAACAAATACCCGCACACCGAGCTCATCACCTGCGGCGAGGCCGTGGGCCTGCCCGATGGACAGATGGGTAACTCGGAGGTAGGTCACCTCAACATAGGTGCCGGCCGCATAGTGTACCAGGAACTGCAGCGCATCAACGTGGCCGTCCGCGAGGGCGAGCTGGAGCGCAGCCCCGTCCTCAATGCAGCCTTCAACATGGCCAAGAAAGATGGTGTCACCCTCCACTTCATAGGCCTGGTGAGCGATGGCGGCGTGCATTCGCACATCAACCACGTAAAAGCACTCTGTACACTGGCGCAGAAGAACCATGTGCCCAACGTAGCCGTACACGCATTTACCGACGGTCGCGATACTGATCCTAAAAGTGGTATGGGCTTCCTTAAAGACCTTACGGCACACATGCACACCACCGGTACCAAACTGGCATCCATCACCGGCCGCTACTACGCTATGGACCGCGACAAACGCTGGGACCGTGTAAAGCTGGCTTACGATGCACTGGTACATGCCACTGGCGAGCACACCCAGGATCCGCTGGCTGCCGTACAGGCATCTTACGACAACAACGTTACCGACGAATTCATCAAACCCATCATAGCCTGCGATGCAGCCGGCAACCCGCTGGCCACCATCAAGGAAGGCGATGTAGTCGTGTGCTTCAACTTCCGCACCGACCGCTGCCGCGAGATCACCATCGCTCTCACACAAGAGGCCTTCCACGAGCAGAACATGGCACCGCTCCACCTCCACTACGTTACTATGACCGAATACGACAAAAGCTACAAAGGCATTGGCGTTATATTCGAGAACAAAGACCTGGTGAAGACCCTGGGCGAAGTGCTGGAAGACAACCACAAAACACAGATACGCATAGCCGAGACCGAGAAATACCCGCACGTAACCTTCTTCTTCTCCGGTGGCCGCGAACAACCTTTCGAGGGCGAGCGCCGTATCATGGCACAATCCCCGCGCGACGTAGCCACTTACGACATGAAGCCGGAAATGAGCGCACACGAGATCACAGAAAAGATACTGCCCGAGATCAATGCCAAAAGCGCCGACTTCATCGTGCTCAACTACGCCAATGCCGACATGGTAGGCCACACCGGCGTATGGGAAGCAGTGACCAAGGCAGTAGAAACCGTAGACGGATGCGTGCACCAGCTGGTAGATGCAGCTCTTGCCAACGACTATGCCGTATTCCTTACCGCCGACCACGGTAATGCAGATTATATGATAAACGAAGATGGAACACCCAACACAGCCCACACGCTCAATCCGGTGCCCTTCTTCATTATCTCCAACGACTATAAAGGAACCATCAAACCCGGCAAACTCGGAGACCTGGCCCCCACCATCCTCAAATACATGGGCGTCACCATCCCCGTAGAAATGACCGGCGATGTACTGATATAAACAAAACACGGGTCATTGCGAGAAGCGCAGTGAAACGAAGCGCGCCTTTAGTCCCGCCAATGCGTTAAACCTCGCAAGCGGACGAGCCGTTTTCGAAAACTGGATAAGTAACCAAAGCGCCGCTGTCCTGTCTTCAGACTGACAGCCCACATCGGGACGTATTCGTTTTCGGAGACCACATAGCTGTCATGGTGAGTGTCATCCTGAGCTTGTCGAAGGACGAATCCATTATTGCGGACCCGGGTTGCGTAGCATATCACCGCCACACAAACCCCGCAACGCCACGAGCAAGCAGCGTTGGCCGAGCGATAGCGAGGAGCGGTCGAGCCCGCAACACCACGAGCAGGAAGCCTGGCCTTCGGAAAACGGCAGCTCGCGTTGGCCTCGGCTCAGCCGAGATGTGGCGGCGCGATTTTTCCGATCGCCTTTTCTTTTGTTACTTTTCTTTTGGCGAAGCAAAAGAAAAGTAAAGAGCAACCGGGCAGAAAAACACCAGCAAGAAAAACGAACAAACAACACACATTTTGACCATACAACACAACATACCACTCCAACCCCTCAACACCTTCGGCATCCACGCCGAAGCAGCAAACCTCATCACCATCAACATCGAAGACCAACTCGCCGAAGTCGGCGCCATGCCACAACCCAAACACATCATCGGCGGCGGCAGCAACATACTCCTCACCACCAACCCCGGCGGCCTTGTGCTCCTCAACCGACTCAAAGGCATAGAGCAGATACAGGAAGACGACAGCTACATATACCTCCGTGTGGCCAGTGGCGAAGTATGGCACCACCTCGTCATGCACACCGTGCAGCAGGGCCTTGGCGGTATCGAGAACCTCGCCCTCATCCCCGGCACCGTTGGCGCATCACCCATGCAAAACATCGGTGCCTACGGCGTCGAAGTAAAAGACACCATACAATCCGTCACCTTCTGGCACTGGGCCGATGCTAAAATGCACACCTACACCGCGGCCGACTGCCAATTCGGCTACCGCGAAAGCATCTTCAAACACCAGCTCAAAGACCAGGTATACATCACCTCCGTCGTCTACAAACTCAGCAAGCACCCCGTGCTCAACACCAGCTACGGAGCCATAGAACAAGAACTACAGACCATGCACGTCACCACCCCTACCGTGGCCACCGTGGCACAAGCCGTCATCAACATACGCAGCTCCAAGCTGCCCGACCCTGCCGTTACAGGCAATGCCGGCAGCTTCTTCAAAAACCCTACCATACCCATAGCTCAATATGAAACCCTCAAGGCACAACACCCCACCATACCATCATATCCCGTTACGCCCGACACGGTAAAAGTACCCGCCGGCTGGCTCATCGAACAATGCGGCTGGAAAGGCTATCGCCGTGGCAACTGCGGCGTACACCCCAAGCAAGCCCTCGTTCTCGTCAACTACGGCGCCGCCCTCGGCACCGACATCTGGCAACTCTCCACCGACATCCTCCGATCCGTACAAGAAAAATTCGGAATAGAACTCGAGCGCGAAGTGAATGTGTGGTAACACCACTCTATCATAGCGCAGGGTTTTAACCCTGCGGCTTCAGCGAACGTATTTGTTTTCCGAAGACAAAAGCCAAAGCGCCGCTGTCCTGTCTTCAGACTGACAGCCCACGTCGGGACGTATTCGTTTTCGTACCCACCAACCAACTGTTCCGCCCTGTAAGGGCGGGCTATCACAGCGCAGGGTTTCAACCCTGCGGCTTCAGCGGACGTATTCGTACTCGGAAAACAAAACAAAAGCGCCGCTGTCCTGTCTTCAGACTGACAGCCCACGTCGGGACGTATTTGTTTTCGTACCCACCAACCAACTGTTCCGCCCTGTCAGGGCGGGCTATCACAGCGCAGGGTTTTAACCCTGCGGCTTCAGCGGACGTATTCGTTCTCGGAAAACAAAAGCCAAAGCGCCGCTGTCCTGTCTTCAGACTGACAGCCCACGTCGGGACGTATTCGTTTTCGTACCCACCAACCAACTGTTCCGCCCTGTCAGGACGGGCTATCATAGCGCAGGGTTTCAACCCTGCGGTTTCTTCAGCTACTCACCCGCAGGCTCCCACAACTGTATCTTATTGCCTTCCAGGTCTATGATGTGTACAAACTTACCGTAGTCATAGCTTTCTATATTATCCACTATGGTCACGTTCTCCTTCTTCAGCTCTTCTACCAGCGCCTCAAGGTTATCAACCCGGTAATTGATCATAAAATCCCTGGCCGACGGGTCGAAGAACTTGGTCGACTCCTTAAAAGGATTCCACTGCGTAGTGCCTTTTTTTTCAGGATCATCAAGGTGGCGCCATTCAAAGCTGGTGCCATACGGAGTGGTCTCAAAGCCAAGGTGCTTCTTATACCATTCATTCACTGCCTGCGGATCTTTACACTTAAAGAAAACACCGCCTATACCCGTTACTTTTTTCATTTTGTCATGGTTTTTATGTGGCTTAAAATTAGGCAACGGTTGCATTACACTTCAATTAATTTTCTGGTGTCTGCAAGTACCACATCGGCACTTCGGTTTATTAATAAGCAAGGAGCAATTCGTTTTTTTTGAACCATAAGCGCATCTTCCTTTAGGGTAATGTCATTTAATCAAGAATAGTGGGCGGTCTGAAAGACCGAAAGACAATAGCCCCGGGATGCAGTCCCGGGTGGGCTTAAAGAAGTTGGCTCGAGCTCTGTAAGAGCGAAAGATGCCCCACAGAAGCGATAGTTAAAAAGCACCTCCCGGAACAATGTCCTGCAGAATTGCGGGAAGGCAGGGTTTAATAAGTCGGGTTGTCATTGACAGGAACAAAGCAGCATCAGGGCGTGATGTATCGGTTTTCAAGTTACAACCATCCCTTCTCATCGCCCTGAAAGGGCGGGCTATTACAGCGCAGAGTTTCAACCCTGCGGCTTCAGCGGACGTATTCGTTTTGTATCAAAAAAATGGTCGTCCGTAGTCGTTTAAACCAAATATTCTGTAAATTCTAAAATTCTGGCCAATTCTGATTCAGACAACCACCCCACATATTTCCCTTCAATTCCCTACCTTTGCGCCAGCAATGGTTCCCGCAGCAATGCGGGATTAAAAGGGAATCCGGTGTAAGTCCGGAACATTTCCCGATGCTGTGAGCTTCATCAAAAGCTTTTTGCATTCTTCTTGCCACTGTGGCGCCAAGGCACCACGGGAAGGCCGCAAAAAGTGAAGCAAGTCAGAAGACCTGCCTTTGCCAATATTGCTTATCGCTGCTTTCGGGACCAAAGGCACAGGTGAGAAAAGAACGGCTCGTTCCAGGCTTTTTTTACATTGTTTTTATTTCCAGGCCGCATTGAAAATTGTTTAAAATTTCAATTGACATATGCGCAAGTTTACTCTGCTATTAGCCGCCACCATGGGGCTCATCTCGGCCAGTAAGGCCCAAACCGTATCTACCTTCGAAGCACTCTCGCTTGCCGGTACCGATACCGCTTACATCAACTACACCAGCCCCGGCGCCGATGTTGGCTTCACTGATGGGCTTGTGTACTTCCCTTGTGTTTACGATACGGGCTTCGGCACCGGTTACTGGAGCAATGGCTTCGCCTATTCCAACATGACGGACTCTGTCACCAGCGGCTACCTCAACCAGTACTCTGCTAAAACAGCTATCGGTTATAGCGGCTCGGCCAAATATGGTGTGGCTTATGGCACAGAAAACTTTGTAAAGCTGCAGGGCATCGCAGCTGGTCAGCCGGTCTCTGGTTTTTACATCACCAACAATACCTACGCTTATAACAGCATGCGCGATGGCGATACCTATGCTAAGAAGTTCGGAGATACAACCGGTACGGGCATCACAACAGGGCAGGGCACTGCCCCCGATTGGTTTAAGCTCGATGTTTATGGCTACCGCCTCGGTGTGCGCCAACCCGATAGCGTTACCTTCTACCTGGCCGACTTCCGCGGTGCCAGCTCTGCCGATTATATTGTCAACACCTGGCAGTGGGTCAACCTCATGCCGCTCGGCCATGTCGATAGCGTTACCTTCAAGCTCAGCTCTTCCGATAATAGCTTCGGTTTCATGAATACACCTGCCTATTTCTGTATCGATAATTTCACCACGCACGAGTCTTCTGTAGGCGTAGCAGCTGCGCAGGCTGTAGCCGCTAAGGTATACCCTAACCCCGCTACAAATGTCCTGTATATCGATCTTGCTGACGACAACACGCAGGCAATATCTGTTATAGACATGAAGGGTAGCGTAGTGTACATGCAAAATGTTGCCGCAAAGCATATCGAGATAAATACGTCATCTTTGCCTGCAGGCGCTTACCTGTTGCAGCTCGGCGGAGGCAAGACGGCAACTATGCGCTTCGTAAAACAGTAGTATGAGATATCTCCTCACCATATTGGTAATACTCGCCTGTTCATTCCCGCTTGCGGCACAGTACGCGCCGCAGGCGGGCGTGGCGGGTAGCATAGCTATCAGTCAGTCCAGCAGTGCTTTTGTGCGTTGGGCCGGTCAGTGCACCATACAGCGCGGCTATCTCAATATCGATTCCCCGGCGCTCGGCTACACCTCTTTCGGCGATAGTACTATGGCGCTCGGCGCGCCCGACCACGATGTGGTTAGCCTGGGCGATAGCGGCGTCGCAACCTTAGGTTTCCCTGGCACTATTTACAATGGTCCCGGTCCTGATTTCGCTATCTTCGAGAACGGCTTCATCAACCCCGCTAACGATTCCCAGGCCTTCCTCGAACTTGCCTTTGTCGAGGTCAGTTCCGATGGCATTAACTACCAGCGATTCCCTGTCAACTCGCTTACGCCAGTAACATCGCAGATACCCGGTTCCGGCGTTTATATGTATGCCAATCTTATCAACGGATTGGCCGGTAAATATGGCTCAGGCTATGGTACGCCTTTCGACCTCGAAGATCTGCCACCAGTCAGCTATATCAACAAATCGGCCATTACCCACATCCGCATTGTCGATGTCATCGGCGATGTGGTCCGCCACACCTCGCGCGATAGTGTTGGCCGTATCATCAACGATCCTTATCCCACGCAGTTCCCCACCGGCGGCTTCGACCTCGATGCTGTAGGTATCATCCACTATACCAGCGGCACAGGGATCAGCAACACAGCACGCAATGCAGGCCTCAGGCTGTATCCTATGCCGGTTGCAGACCAGCTATTTGTCGATGCGGTAAACAACACTACGGCTACGCTTACCGACGTCAGCGGTAGATCCTTAGCAACAATAACATTGCACGAAGGGCAGAATAAGATAGATATGGAAGCATATGCTCCTGGCATCTACCTCTTGATAACACACGATAACAATGGGGCCACATGCGTAGAAAAGGTTATCAGGCGCTGATAGCGTTGGTCATGCTGGCAGGCTGTGTAAAGGATAAGCCCGGTACGCAGTCCACGGTCATTCCTTCCGGTAAAGCAGGTGTGTATGTGGTATGCGAAGGTCGTTTAGGATACGGTGAGGCATCATTGTACTTATATAAGCCTAAGGTTGATAGCGTTTATGGTGACCTGTTTAGTGCCGTAAATGGCCAGCCACTTGGCGATGTGTTTCAAAGTATGTGCCTCGTAAATAACCGGCTCTTTATGGCCCTCAATGGCGGCTCCGATAAAGTGCAGGTCGCAAGCGTTGGCGATATAAAAAGCGCAGGCACTATCACCATCCCCCAACCTCGCTACATATTGCCGGTAAGTGCCGATAGGGCCTATGTATCTTCGCTCTACCACAATAAGGTATACGTCATCAACACCTCGTCACTGCAACTCGTAGATTCCATCAGCATACCTTCCATGAACACCGAAGGCATGACACTCTGCAATGGCGATGCATACATTTGCGCCTGGGACACCGCCAGCCGCAACATCTACCGCGTAAACACCACCACCAATACAGTAGTACAAACCATACTGGTGGCAGGCGCAGCCCCGCACGATGTGCTGGTAGATAAAGAACAGATGCTTTGGGTGCTCTCTGGCAACCAACCCCGCGGCAAGCAGGCATATTGGACACGCATCGACCCCAGCACAGGAGCCATCCTCAGATCATATGCATTCCCTGCAACAGCCGAGCCTATAAAGCCCGTGCTCAACAGCACAAAAGACACACTCTACTTCATAGAGGTCAACTACAATGGTGGCACATCCGATAATGGCATCTATCGCATGGACATACACGCAGCAACCCTCCCCGCCACACCATTCATTGCCGCACAGCAATACCAGTATTTCTGGAGTATCGGCATCGACCCCGCAACAGGCTTTATATACATCGGCGACCCTAAAGGCTGGCAGCAAAAAGGCAACGTCACCATCTACCGCCCCGACGCCACAAAACTCACCGCCTTCACCACCGGCATCGGCCCCGCCACCTTCCTCTTCGTCAATTGACAAAAGAACACTATTCGAAATAGCTGAGAATGTAGCAAAAAAGTTGCAAGAATAGTTGCTGAAGTCGCTGAGCGTAGTCTCCCGACTACGCTCCCACGGAAGCAAATCTCCTGATTTGCGAAACCTGCATGAATTGCCGCTCCGTTTAGCCTTCGTACGCCCCCCCCTAGCCTTCAGAGTGTCACCCTGAGTAAACAATAAGCTGCGCTCAGGAACTTTGCAAATGACACAGGTCTCTGCGAGCCTGCCTGCCGGTAGGCAGGGAACGAAGCAGTCTCGCATCGGGACGTATTCGTTTTCGGAAACTCCCCTCTTTGTCAAGCCTTGTGTGTTGGCCAAAAGAGGGGACGATGTCCGACCAGCCGTAGGCGTGTTGTCGGACGTCGGGGGTGATTGCAGTATCGGGAAGTATTCGTTTTAGGATGTTTAAAATCAATGACATGTATAATGTGTCATTGGCAGCCTCTCGAAGGGCGACACGGACATGGGCTCTACCATCGACAAAGTACCAACATTGTTTGCCGTCGCTTATAGCCACGGCACAACCCGGCTCGCCTGATTCCGTCCGGCGGCACATACAAAACAATACCACAAATACCACCAATACTGACCATACTGATTCAGACAACACAAAAAACAATCCCCCTTTTCCCCAAATCCTGGCCATCCTGATTCAGACAGACTAAATAAAACGATACTGCAAATGCGCCCATCCCCGTAAAAACACGTCACCCACCGTACCGTCCTGTAAGGACGGGCTATTATAGCGCAGGGTTTCAACCCTGCGGCTACATAACACAACCCCTGCGGCTACACAACACAACCCTGCGGCTCCTTGTTCAATATCATCCTCCACAACAAACCCCTGCATTTCCTTGATACTTTACCCTAATTTTGCAGTCCGTAAACACAGGAACAGCAATATGTCAAATACGTCAACAGCACGTGTAGTGCGTGCACCAAAAGGCAATCAACTCAATTGTAAGAACTGGGTAGCAGAAGCAGCTTACCGCATGATACAGAACAACCTCGACCCCGAAGTGGCCGAGCGTCCCGAAGACCTCGTGGTATATGGGGGTATCGGTAAAGCAGCCCGCAACTGGGAAAGCTTCGATAAGATACTGGAATGCCTGCGCAACCTGGAAGAAGACGAGACCCTGATGGTGCAGAGCGGCAAGCCTGTAGGCGTATTGCGCTCACATAAGAATGCCCCCCGCGTGCTCATCGCTAATTCTAACCTCGTAGGACGCTGGGCCACATGGGAGCACTTCCGCGAGCTCGAAGCCAAGGGTCTGATGATGTACGGCCAGATGACAGCCGGCAGCTGGATTTATATTGGCTCACAGGGCATCGTGCAGGGCACTTACGAAACTTATCTCTCCCTGGCCGATCAGCATTATAACGGTTCACTCAAGGGCACGCTCAATGTTACCGCCGGCCTTGGCGGCATGGGTGGCGCTCAGCCGCTGGCCATCACCATGAACGAAGGCGTATGCCTTGCCGCAGAAATGGAAGAATGGCGCATGCAAAAACGCATAGAAACACGCTACCTCGACAAATACTCGAATAATATCGATGAAGCCATAGACTGGGCACTGGAGGCCAAAGCCAACGGCGAAGCAATATCTATAGGTGTATGCTGCAACATCGTAGACCTCCTGCAGCGTCTGCTCGATCGCAACATCACGCCCGATACACTCACCGACCAGACATCAGCGCACGACGAGCTGATAGGCTACTTCCCAGAAGGATTGAGCGTAGCAGAGGCTAATGCCCTGCGCGAAGCCAACCCGGCCGAATATTCATCCCGCTCGCTCGATACGATGGCTAAGCACGTGAACCTGATGCTGGAGTTACAGAAACGCGGCGCTATCACGTTCGACTACGGTAACAACCTCCGCGGCCAGGCACACGATAAGCGCCATGTAGAAAAGGCATTCAACTTCCCGGGCTTCGTACCGGCATACATACGCCCGCTCTTCTGCGAGGGTAAAGGCCCTTTCCGTTGGGTAGCGCTCAGCGGCGATCCTGAAGATATCTACGCTACAGATCAGGCGCTCATGGAGCTCTTCCCGGATAATGTAGGCCTGCATCGCTGGCTCAAAATGGCCCGCGAGCGCATTGCCTTCCAGGGCCTCCCTGCACGTATTTGCTGGCTCGGCATGGGCGACCGCGAAAAGGCGGGCCTCAAGTTCAACGAAATGGTGCGCGAAGGCAAACTCAAAGCACCTATCGTTATCGGTCGCGATCACCTTGATACCGGCTCCGTAGCATCTCCAAACCGCGAAACAGAAGCTATGAAAGACGGTAGCGATGCCGTAGCCGATTGGCCGATCCTCAATGCCCTTATCAACACCGCAGGCGGCGCCAGCTGGGTATCATTCCACCATGGCGGCGGGGTAGGCATGGGCTATTCTTTGCACGCAGGTATCGTCATCGTGGCCGATGGTACTGCCGATGCCGAAGAGCGCCTGCGCCGCGTCCTCCACAACGACCCTGCAATGGGCGTTATCCGCCATGCCGATGCCGGTTACGATATAGCCATCGACACCGCCAACAAATACGGCCTTACTATTTAATGATAAGCCATATAGGCACAATATACAGCGGGCAAAGTGCATACACTTTGCCCGTTTTTTTTAATTCGTTCAGACGCCATGTGTTATGAACCAATAACCCCAATTTTACATCAAAGAGGGGTACGCGTAATATCTCCCTCTCCCTTGGAGAGGGTCGGGGTGAGGCTTGATGCAGCGTGTCGATTTTTAATAGCTAAAGTGGCATAACCCCGGTCTGAAATACCGTAAGACAATAGCCCGGGGCGACAGCCCCGGGTTTCCGGCAAGAATACAATAAGCGCTGAAAGCGCGACAGATACCTCTTTAATATCCCAACCAAACGTCATTGCCCCGTAGGCGGCAAAATGTTTGTAGCCAGCCATGCTAGCCCCTACACAGCATGCCCTAGGTATGCAACAATATTCATGATGTTTATATCACTATCCTGCACACATAAACCCCACAAAAAATGTGATAAAAAAACCTTCGAAAAAAACTACCCCAAACCTTTGTTTGAATGAACTAAAGACTATATTTGCACTCCCGTTTTGACAGGGTACAACGCACAGCAAAGGCAGTGCGGGAATAGTGAAAAAATAAATTTATCGGGCAGCGAAAATAAATTTGGCAAATCAATTTTGTTCTTTACTTTTGCAATCCAATTTATTGAAAACGGAAACGGTACAATAAATAAGTTCTTTAAATACTAAGTAAATAAGCCACTTTAGCTCAGTTGGTAGAGCAACTGATTTGTAATCAGTAGGTCGCTGGTTCGATTCCGGCAAGTGGCTCTAAGATCGGGATTACTTCCGGTTTTGATGGGTAGATGGCCGAGTGGCTAAAGGCGACAGACTGTAAATCTGTTCTCTCACGAGTACGGAGGTTCGAATCCTTCTCTGCCCACGTTGATGTGGAATACAATGTGGAAATGCAAAATGAAAGTTTCGCATTTTCATATTGCCACGTTAAAACATATTGCACGCGGGAGTAGCTCAGTTGGTAGAGCGACAGCCTTCCAAGCTGTAGGTCGCGGGTTCGAGCCTCGTCTCCCGCTCTATTAGTTAGCTAATTAGCTCATGCTGATTAGTTTTTCTGATATAAACTAGTTCTTTAAAAATCTGATAGTAGCAGATACAGTAGCTGTTGTAGCTCAGTGGTAGAGCACTTCCTTGGTAAGGAAGAGGTCGGCAGTTCAATCCTGCTCAACAGCTCTCATCGATATTGTGAAGTACGGTTAGTGCAGAGCAACCCAGGGATAGTAACTCATCCCGGCTTATGAAAATAGTAACAAACGCCTTAACCAGCGTTATTAATAAAAAACAAACAATTTTAAAACAAAAATAAAATGGCAAAAGAGACGTTTAAGAGGGACAAACCCCACGTTAACATCGGAACGATAGGCCACGTTGACCATGGTAAAACTACCCTGACTGCTGCGATAACTACTATCCTGGCTAACAAGGGTCTGGCTGAGAAAAAAGGTTACGATGAAATTGATGCTGCTCCTGAAGAAAAAGAGCGTGGTATCACTATCAACACCGCACACGTTGAGTATCAGACTGCTAACCGTCACTACGCTCACGTAGATTGCCCGGGTCACGCTGACTATGTGAAGAACATGATCACTGGTGCTGCCCAGATGGACGGTGCTATCCTCGTGGTTGCTGCTACCGATGGTCCAATGCCTCAGACTAAAGAACACATCCTGCTGGCTCGCCAGGTAGGTGTACCTCGTATAGTTGTATTCATGAACAAGGTTGACCTTGTTGATGACCTGGAGATCCTGGAACTCGTTGAAATGGAGATCCGCGAACTGCTGAGCAAGTACGAATATGATGGTGATAACACACCGATCATCAAGGGTTCTGCTACAGGCGCACTGGCTGGCGAAGCACAGTGGGTTAAGGCTGTAGAAGAGCTGATGGATGCTGTTGATAGCTACATCCCACTGCCTCCACGTCCGGTTGACATGGCGTTCCTGATGTCTGTAGAAGACGTATTCACTATCACTGGTCGTGGTACTGTTGCTACAGGTCGTATCGAGCGTGGTGTGATCAAGGTAGGTGACAACGTTGAGATCGTTGGTTTCAACGAAGATCCGCTGACCTCTACTTGCACAGGTGTTGAAATGTTCAAGAAGCTCCTCGATCGTGGTGAAGCTGGTGACAACGCCGGTCTCCTCCTCCGCGGTATCGATAAGAAAGATATCCGTCGTGGTATGGTTATCTGCGCTCCTAAGAGCATCACTCCGCACACCGAGTTCAAGGGCGAAGTTTACGTTCTTTCTAAGGAAGAAGGTGGCCGTCATACTCCATTCTTCAACAAATACCGTCCTCAGTTCTACTTCCGTACTACCGACGTAACTGGTGAGTGCGAACTGCCAGCTGGTGTTGAAATGGTTATGCCTGGTGACAACGTTAACCTGCTTGTTAAGCTGATCGCTCCGATAGCTATGGAAAAGGGTCTGAAGTTCGCTATCCGTGAGGGTGGTCGTACAGTAGGCGCTGGCCAGGTAACTGAGATCATTAAGTAATCTACTGCAGCATTGCTGCATACAGATAAAGTAACAATAGCCGTTCCGATTTTTTCGGGACGGCTTTTTGTTTTTGGCGGTATGTATTCATAATAGCAGTGGGTATTAAGTGCCGGTGTGGTTGTGGCGTACCTACGGCACGCTGTTTTTTTTGTCTACTATCTGCTACAAACCTGTTGCCCCTAACGGGGCAATGACATGATTTTCAGATCATTTTTTTTATTTTGTATTACTAATTAGTATGAAACAGGATTATTGGAATGTTAGCGACGAACAGGTAATGGAAAAGACCGGTAAGCACATTGCCGACTGGATAGCCATACTTGATGCCTTCAAGGCCGCAGATAAAAAATCGAACGATGTGGTGGCACATTTGCAGGGCGAGTATGGGGTGCCCAGGTATTGGGCCAGAACGTTGACCACGTTGTATTTGAAGCAGGGTGAATAGGCGGGAGCATAATCAACTATTGCAACGGATTTTACTGATCTGTAGGTTACTAAGCGTTCATTCGTGTGCCGAAATATTCGGTTAAAGAGATGATATTTCATCAAAAGATATTGTTCTCTAAAATTCCACTGTTGTATACTGTATATTTGTTTCATTAACAATTTAAGATGCAGGAGATTATAGATGCCTTGCTAAAATTCCGTAACGATCGGGATTGGGAGAAATTCCATAATCCAAAAGATCTTTCTATAGCACTAAGCATAGAGGCAAATGAGTTGCTAGAGCAGTTTCTATGGAAAAGTGTTGAAGAGGCGAACCATGATAAAGTTAAGGAGGAGTTAGCTGATGTTTTTGCTTATGCTTTTTTGTTGGCAGACACAATGAAGTTTGATATAAAACAAATAGTGTTAGATAAGATTCAACAAAATGCAATAAAATATCCAATAGAAAAGTCCAGAGGCAATGCAAAAAAGTATAACGAACTTTGATTTTAAAAAGGAAGTTAAGTTAAAAAGATATTTATTTGACGAACAATTAGTCGATAGATTATCCGACGATGATGTTATACATAATTGGCCGATTGTGTACCTGATAAGTGATGAAAAGGAAAAGGAGGCGTACGTTGGCGAAACCACTGACGTTACGGCAAGAATGTCTGCTCACTTAAAAAATAACAAGAAGAACAAGCTTACCCTGGTTCACTTTATTTCTAGTTTCCTTTTCAACAAATCAGCGACGTTAGATATTGAATCCAACCTTATAAAATATATTTCTGGAGACGGGCAATATAAGTTGATGAATGCTAATATTGGAGTGGCCAATCATAATTATTACCAAAAACAGGAAATCTATTGGAATGCCTTTACAACCATTTGGAATTGTTTACGATCAGAGGGAATTGTAAAGCACTCATTAGAGTCTATAAATAACTCCGATCTTTTTAAGTATTCACCCTATAAATCTCTAACTAAAGAACAAAGGCGAAGTATTGCATCTGTTTTAAATGCTATATTATCAAACACCGTGAACTCGTTTGTGATAGAGGGAGGTGCTGGTACTGGTAAAACAATTTTAGCTGTTTTTTTATTCAAGTTGCTAAATTCTGAATCTGATACATTAGACTTCAGAGAGTTTGATGAAGACGAAACTCATATTCGTGATTTAGCTATAGCAGTTAAAAATAAGTATCCTGTTTTGGAAATGGCGTTGATTGTGCCAATGTCATCCTTTCGAAAGACACTCCAGAATGTGTTTAAGAATGTAAAAGGATTAAGTCCTAAAATGGTTATAGGCCCATCAGATGTTGCGGGCAAAAAATACGATATACTGCTAGTTGATGAATCTCATAGGTTAAGACAGCGTGTCAATCTCGGTGCATATTATGGCGCGTTTGATAAAGCTTGTGAAAAGCTAGGGTTCGATAAATTTACTGCTGATGAATTGGATTGGGTTTTGCTGCAAAGTAAAAAATTGATTCTTTTTTATGATGAGAACCAGTCAATAAAACCTTCCGATGTTAGTTCTGCACATTTTCAAAGATTAAAGCAATTATCGACAACAGCTACACATAGATTACAATCTCAGATGCGTGTATTAGGTGGTGCTGACTACATAAAGTTTGTTGACGACCTCTTAAATGTAAGAATCGGTAAATCTGACGCTAAATTTTATCCTAAAAACTACGAGTTCAAATTATTTGATTCTATTGATGAAATGGTTGGTCAGATAAAGCAGCGTGACAGAGATTTTGGTTTGTCAAGAGTAGTTGCAGGTTATTCGTGGCCATGGATTTCTAAAGCAAATAGTCAATTGAATGATATAAAAATCGGAGATACAGAGTTGAAGTGGAATAGCACCAATATTGATTGGGTCAATTCCCCCAATGCGATCAACGAGGTAGGTTGTATACATACAACCCAAGGGTACGATTTGAATTATATTGGTGTGATTTTCGGGAATGAGATTGTTTACGATCCAACTGTGAATGAGGTTAAAGTCGTACCAAGTTCCTATTTTGACATTAACGGTAAGCAGTCAATAAAAGATATAAGAGATCTTAAGCCGTATATCATTAATATATACAAAACTATGCTGCTGCGAGGGGTAAAGGGAGCTTATGTTTATGTATGTGACAAAAACTTACGAGAGTATTTTCGGAATCATGTTCACGGGATAAATGAGAAAAACGGCATTTCAATTTTGTCATATGATGAGAGAAAAACTGAACTGAATTATGTTCCTTTTTTTGATTTGGAGATCGCGGCTGGTGATTTTAGCCAAGTTCAAAAAAGTGATAATGTAAAATGGGTTGAAGTGCCTTCATATGTCAAGTATACCAGTGATATGTTTGCTTGTAAGGTAGTCGGTAACTCAATGAATAATGTTATACCGGATGGAGCTATTTGTCTATTTAGAAAGTATTCCGGTGGCTCAAGAAATGGGTTGATAGTGTTATGTGAAGATACCGATATTCAGACATCTCTATTTGGGTCGCGCTATACAATTAAAGAATATCAGAGCACTAAACAACAATCAGCAGAGGGTGAATGGATGCACGAGAGCATAGTATTGAAACCAAATTCTACCGATAGTTCTTTTAGGGATATTATATTGGACCCAAACGATCTACATTCATTTAAAGTTATCGGTATTTTTGATCGGGTTATTGAATTGAATTAAGCTTAGCTGTTGGGTACCCAAAATCGATACTTTGTCAATAGGCCCCCTAGATCCGAAAACGAAAATGTCCGCTTGTGGGCTGTCAGTCTGAAGACAGGACAGCGGCGTTGCAATATATAGCCCATGTCCGTGCCGCACTTCGACGGGGCTGCCAATGACACATCAGGTAAGACATTCCGCCGTTGTTGGCGTCCCCGCCAACAACCAGCACACGGGCGCCAACCAACCGGGCACTAAAACGATCCATTCACTTGCGAGATTGATTTCCCGAAAGCGCTCGGGAAAGGGTGTTCCTCGCAAAGACCGTGTATTTAGTGCACCCATGTCCGTGCCGCACTTCGGCAGGCTCAGTGTGACACTCTGTGGCTCAGTTGGTTACGCTGTAGTTCCGGGGCAAGACTCTTTGGGCAGCATTCGGCCATTAATTTTGTGCATATCTTTATTTGGAACCGCCCCTCCGTTAGGCGTATCTTTGTGGCGTTCGGGAGCGGTTCCCGGGCACTAAAGATCTTTTACTATGACACTATCACACACCTTCGCCATCGGCATTTTGCCACCGGCAAAAATGCCACATCGGCAGAAAACACCATATAGCACATTTTTATACCTGCGCTATACATCAGCAGCTTACAAGGCTTACCTCAAAAAAAACTGCCGGCAACATGCATTTTTTTCTATCGGCAGAAATTGTCGTTGGTGCTAACAATTGCTTCTTAGTTAAGGCCCCGTTGGCATAACTTAATGCCTATGTCAGTGGGCTGGCGTTTTTCATACAAAGTTGTATCGGGCATAATTTTTATTGCCTTGCAGGCTAAAAGATGAAAGTGTATGTTGCATTTGATACCGGAACAAGAGGCGGGTAAGCAGAATGACTTGTATTACAGGCGCGAGGAGGTGGACAGGGAGCATGCTGTGCGGTGTTTTACCAGGGCTTATAAGCGGATGCTGAACCCGAGGGTGTGGCATAAGTTGTGCGGGGCGCTGAGTGCCGAGTTCATGCTGGTGGATGGTGTGGATGATCCGCACAGGCTGGCCATGGAGGGCGACCGCTATCGTATTGATATTACGGGGCCGGGTCCGCGTGCGGGCGATGGGTATGACTGGGTAATGGTGGAGGCCATTGCCGTGCATGCTGATGCGGACGCTGAGCAGGAGAGCGCGGCCATGCGCTTGCGCCCGTGTACGAACCCCAACGGCAGGGCAGGAGATACGGCGCATTTTTTTACAGACTCGGCCACGTCTACTTTCATCGTCAGCCGTATGGGTAATGCGGTGACGGCATCGTATCACGGTCGTAACGAGCTGCCGAATACGGATACGGGCAGTGTGCTGGATAATCTGCGCAATGGTGCGGTGGCATCGGGCGCTATGGCGGCATTATCGGAAGCGCAGTGGCAAACGCTGATAACGGAGTTTTTGCAGCCGGAAATAGGAAGTTGAGAGCGGAGGGACAATGAGAGCGGAGGGACAATGAGAGCGGAGTAACAGAGCGGAGAGCGGCGGGGTGTTGTAGCCGTCGGGTTGTCTCCTTCGCATAAATGCTACGGCGACTGAGAGAAACCCGACGCTATTATAGCCGGCCCTTTCAGGGCCTGTGGGAGACCGAAAGGTGAGGTGCCTTTTAGTTCTCCGCTACGGCCAGCGGCCTGTTGTTGAATATCTCCTGGTTGTTGTACAGCACCTGCCAGGTAACGGGCATTATCTTTTTCAGCATGTGGCTTACGCCGCATATCTTTTCCTGGCTTTGTGTTACGGCGTCGAGGGCGGCTTCGCGGTCTTCGGGGGCTCCCTTCATATCGTATAGTACGTGGATGCTGACGTATTCTATTGGTGCACGCTTGCTGATCTCTCCGCTTACTTTTATATCGAGGTCGGTAAGCGGGTGGCCTGCCTTGCGGGTGAGGGCTATGACATCCATACCTGTGCAGCCGGAAAGGGCTGAGAGTACGAATGGTTTGGGGATGGGGCCAAGGTCTTCTCCGCCTGCGCGCTCGGGTGCGTCCATTACAATAGTGTGTCCGTTTACCAGGGCGTTGAATTGCATTTTGCCCATCCACTGTGTCTCTACTTCGTGTGTCATTGTTGTGTTGTTTACTTGATTTTACTTACTACTTCTTGCCTTTTGTTGATAGCCCGATGATCGTATAGAGCGGGCAGAAGCCTACTACGCTGGTAAGCAGGAATACTGCGGCCACTATGCCTGCTATGATGGCCACTGTGCCGGTAATGATGCCTTTAAAGA
The DNA here is from genome assembly GCA_947455215.1 of Chitinophagaceae bacterium. Taxonomy (GTDB): domain Bacteria; phylum Bacteroidota; class Bacteroidia; order Chitinophagales; family Chitinophagaceae; genus Flavipsychrobacter. The sequence goes on along the minus strand of CANGNA010000006.1, from coordinate 6,314 downwards.
TGAGGAATGCCACTACTGCGGCTACTATCACCCTGATGATGCTGTCTGCTGAACCCATGTTCTTTTTCATTGTATCTGTGTTTTTATGATCACGATACAAAGGTGGCGCAAGTAAACAGCGCCGATGGTAACATTTGTTACATACGGGGGATGATCTTGGTTAGGTGTTGGGGGAGTGAGGGCGGAGCGGGAGGGAGGATTATTCGGTTGGTTGGTCGTAGTTATGACCAACATGGGAAAATGGTATCATGCAGGTAAATATATCTATTGAAGGGATGAGCGAGAAACAGAGCGGAGAAAGAGGGAAAAATGAGAAAGGGAGGGTTTGCTCTCGCTTACCGCTCCCTTTCTCATTTTTGTGCCCCAGACGGGAAAGTTATCGAACCAATTGATGGAAATTTTGAAGCGGTTGACCTTATATTGCAACAATAAGTAAGCATAATAGCAGTTGTTTGAAGATCAACGGCACGACTACTTCTAAACAAGGCTATTTCTGCTGGACATTCCTGCTTTTGTCGCCAGTTAGTCTAATTGAGGGGTCTATTGACGGATAAATGGGAATGACCGGGAAATTTAGAAAAGCATTTTATTGATATTTCGGGGCAATAGAAGAAAAAAGTATAGAAGTGGTAGTAGTAGATCTAGTTTGATAGCAAATGGATAAAATAAGTGTACTTATAAACGAATTTCAACTGAAGAAAATGAGCATGACGTAGATAAGTATAGGGTTGTTGCAAAATGTAATATATTTACCCTCTCTGCTAGTTAATTTCTAATAATTTATTCGGTCTATCAAATGCCAACACTCAGTTCAGATATTTTTGAGGTAAAAAATATTACTGTTAGTGATGAATACATTACTAATCTTGCTAATAAATATATAGAACTACGCTCGAAATTTATAGTCGACGAAGACCATCCTATTTTTAAAAACCTTGGATTTTCCACCGATGCACTGAAAGAAATTATTCGACAAAGTTCGAAACCAATAAGAGTCGGAGATGACAAAAGAAAAGCTTATAATGACATTTATAGAAGTGATTTGGGTGAATTACTGTTGACAATTTACTTTGAAGAGGAGCAGGCGACAGAAAATTTCATATTACCTCTAAAAAATTTATGGGATCGAGAACTTGTAGATCTACCTGGACGAGGATTCGATGGGATTGGATACAGAACTTCATTAGGTAAAATTGAGTTGTTATTAGGAGAAGCAAAAGTTTCAAATGAGGATAGTACCCCTCAAGTTGTAGATTCAAAAGAGGACTCAATTTTTAAAACACATTTGAAAAATAGAACTGACAAAGCATATCTAGAGAGACGAATAGCTAATTATGCGAAAAAACTCACCGGTGATCATGCAGCTGTTATGCACTACGTGTTGTTTTGCCTTTCCACTGATAACAATACTGCTTTTGAAGTGGTATATGGCTGTTGCTTAGTTAGAGATAGTAGCTGTTTAAATGATCCTAAAGACTTCGGCAAGCTTAAAACAGAAACAGACAGTTTTAGACCGGGTAAAGTGCAATTCGCAATCTACTCGTATGACAAGAACATAGAATATGTTATAGATTTATTTCATAGTAAGATTGACGCATTATAATGTCTAATAGCTTTAATATAAAAAACTTAATTGACCAGTCTCAATTTCAAGAAATTGAAGTTGAGAATCGGTTTAATTATTTAAATAAGATAATAAATGAAGGAGAAATAATCGATGACTTTAACGCGAGTAAAAGCATTAGATTTTCGTTTTTTCTTTTCAATCTCGTTCTTTCAAAATTAGAAGAACCAAATAGAAATGTTTCATTGGCTGAGGACGAATTAAAAGACCTTGAAAGTATTTATTATCAGTTAAGAGCTATAGACATTGCTAATACCACGCACTCAGATGAATTTGAAACTATATGGGGAATCGATACTGTACCTACAGAAAGCGTATACTTTTTCTACTTAGCCACTGTCGGCCTTTTGTCGAAGAATAGTATTAAGGTAAGAATTGACTTATTTGATTATAATTATGTTCCCTCCACTGTTAATTCAAGTGACTGGAAGACTACATTACTTAATAAAATACTTGCGGGTATAACATTATTGATTAGAAAGAAAAATGGATTAGCGGATGCTGAAGCTGTTATAGCCATCGTAAATAATTTAAAACTACATCAACAGCATTATGAGGAAGTCTATTTAAATAATCTGGAGTTAAGCGCAAAAGTACCAAATGCTGTAGAACTTTTGGGCCTATACCATTTAACAAAGGTATTAATTGAAACTGCAACATATTTAGTTCAAGGATATGGTTATAAAGGCAACTTATCTTCCGAAATAGCTAGGCATTCAAAATACGCCCGTGAAGCGTTAACTAATTCGCCAAGATTATTTTCTTTGATACCAATTATTGAAAGAGCGTGTATCGAAGTACAGAGAAATTCTATTTGGTTTAGCACAATAAACCTTGGATCTAGCATTGTTGATTTATGTAAAAATTTGGCTCAAATTGATAAAATAGATCTACTTCCTTCTCAACAGGAGGCGATAAGTAAAAATTTACTGGATGCAGCGTCAAGCGCCACAATTGTTACAATGCCAACAAGCGCTGGAAAAACATTACTTGCTGAGTTTTGTATCCTTCAAACTAAAGCATTAAATCCTAATACTAAAATCGTTTATCTTGTACCGACTCGTGCATTAGTGAATCAAGTAGTGTCTGACCTTCGTACTGATTTTGAGGGATTAAACTTATCAATAGAAAAGACTTCGAAGGTTAATGAAATTGATCCAACAGAAGATGTCTTTTTACAAGAGGAGATAGATATTTTGGTTTCAACGCCTGAAAAATTTGATTTAATGCTCAGAAGGAAACATCCATCGGTTGAGAATGTTTCTTTCATAATAGTTGACGAGGCTCATAATATTAAAGAGGGAGATAGAGGCGCTAAACTTGAATTATTGTTATCAATAATTAAGAGAGAAAAGCCTACTGCCAAATTTCTGTTGCTTTCTCCTTTTATTCCAAATGCTAATAGCCTCAAGGAATGGCTAGCAGGAGGAAAGAATGCTATTTCGCCAATTCAAGTCTTGTGGAAGCCTTCTGATAAAGTAATTATGGGATTAAGGGAAACAGGCGGCACACTACAAATGGTTGTTGAGCCGTCTGCGTACAGCTTTTTACAAACCACTACGCAGAAAATATTGCCAATTGGACGAGATTTCGAATTAACCGAAACGAGACCAAAGGACAGGCTATTCGAAGCAGCAACACATTTATTTGGAGGAAATAAAAATTCTATTCTTTTTCTGTGCTGGGGTAAAGGCACTGCAGATTCAAAGGCTGATAAGCTTTCTAATTACGTAGGAAATCAAAGAACTTCGGAATTACAAGAATTAGTATCTAAGTTTATTGAAGAGGAAGTTGGAGAAGTGACAACTTTATCAAGAGTAGTCAAAAAGGGAATTGGTATACATCATGCCGGTCTAACAGAAGATACTAAAATTCTTGTTGAACATTTAATTAAAAAGGCTGAAATCAAGTATATCTGTGCAACGACTACGATTGCACAGGGTATTAATTTTCCAATTTCAACTGTATATATTGACGATACTAGAAAAGGAAGAGGGGGGCGTTTATCAATAAATGAGTTTCTTAATATCGCAGGAAGAGCAGGAAGAACTCTAGTGGATAATGTTGGCAAGATCATTTTTCCATATAATTCACCTACCAGTATCAGAAATGCACACAATTTAATTTCACAACAATCCTTGAGTGTAAGTAGCGCACTAACTGAATTAATTCTTCAAGCAGAAAATATAATCAAAGTATTCGCCCAACATGATAACGCCCAACAACGAGCTCAATTGTTTGACACTTATAAATCACTAGGGGTATTAGTTCAATATTTAATTCATCTTCTAAATGTCTCTGAAGAATTCCATTATCGAGACGAACTGGAAGAATTGTTTAAAGATAGTTTCGGGTATTTCACCTTACAAGGCCAAGAGAGAGCAAATTTTTTGAAGATATGCGAAACTTTGTATATTGATTTACAAAACCGAAATAGAGGAGTTTTAAAATTTGCAGATAAAACGGGGTTCTCAGTTCCTTCGATACTTTCCATAATGAGAGCTAAATCAGATATGCCTGAAATTAGCAGTCCTGAATCTTGGGATGCTGATAATCTATTCAGCACCGGGAACGAATACTTAAAAAAGAAAATTGAGGTTATAGGGACATTGAGAGAAGCAAAATTGGGTACAGATGCTGGAAGCGCACCTTTTAATCCCGAACTCGTTGCAAACATTTTGAAAGGATGGGTAAACGGAGATAACTTATCGGAAATATCATTTATACATCCATTTTTTAAAGAAAAAGCAGATGGAGATAGAATAAACGATTTTATTAACTATTTAACTGAAACTACATTTAAATCTTCTTGGGGACTTAGCGCTCTCGAGGGGATTGTAAAAGCATCAGGAGAGGAAATTGCAGAAAACACCCACATACCCTCATTATTGTATTATGGAGTGAATAATAAAGCATCAATACCCTATAGGATGGTAGGAATCCCTCGAAACCTTGCCGGAAATTTCTCCCAATATTTCAATTCCGAAGAACCTAGTTCGTTTAGACAGTTGAGACAAAGAATTCAACAACTATCAGTCAGACAATGGGATGAATTAAAACCATCTACATCGTCCTTAAGTGGCGAAGAATGGAAAAATATTACTGGTATTCTTCTGAAAAATCAGTGATTAAACTTAGAATGTCCTTTTTTGACTTTAAGCGAGAGCATTTAGCTGCATTTTCATACTAGCAGAATAAAAAGCCAGCCTGAGAACAGGCCAGCCAATATAAATACTGTCAGAAACATGAACACTAAAATATAGGCATTTCTCCACCAGCATTAAACCTTCCATACTGCACGGCTTTCCCCTTCTCAGGCACTTCAATTACACTATCTACATCATGTTGAAAAGTATTAGCCCCTTTGAACTTTCCCTGCTTTGTTGTCTGAAAGATGAACACAAAGGACTTTTCAGGGTACATAGACCTCAACTTGTTTAAATCCTCCGGCTTTAAGCCGAGCCGGTTAACGCTATCTAAAAAGATAAAGTCATAGAAAGTAAGGCTTGCAGGTATAGCGGATGCCATGTACAGATTTGGGTGTTTTACCTCTTTATCATTCAGTTTATCTTGCAACGTCTTGTCCAAACCTTCTTCCCTTGCCACGTACAGTACCTTGCCGTGATTACGAGCCAGGTATCCGGCAAAATCCACGCATAGGTAGGACTTTCCCATTTTAGGCTTGCCATACACCATTATCGAAAAATTGGTGGAAGGGTCACCGATGAGCTGCAACCACTTGCCTTGCAGCCCCAGCGTATTGAACCGCATGTTAGCGAAGTCCATGCTATTCATAACCACTGGCTGCACACCTGCACCGTCATCACCATCAAATCCATTCAGGTTGTTGCACGAACAGCCACCGATAATGCCCTGCAGCCCGTTCAGCGTATTCTTCTCGATCTCCAGAAATTTCGCCGACTTTTCAGAAAGGAAATTTTCTATGTTCTTTTTGATCTCATGCATTTCTACCACATAAGGGTCACGGTCATCTATCTTGCCCTGCTCGTATGCCCTGTTGATCTGCCCCAATAGTAGCCTTGCCTTTTCCTTTGTACCTGTTTTGCCGTTCAGGTTAATGTACCGCTTGATAAAGCCTACGGACGACATTACCTTTTCATCATCGGCTGCTTTCTTTAGTGCCTCAAATGTGTCCGGCTTCAGGGAAATGGTGATAGTCTTTCCCATGTTATTGTACGCCTCGATAAGCGTGTCCTGAATGAACCGGATATGCTCAACATGCGGTGATGTTTTGCGTATGCGCTTCTCCAAAATGGCTTTTTGCAGGCCATTGACAAACCGGAGTATATCTTCCTTGTCTTTGGACTTACCGTTCATGTTGACGAAACGCCGGATAAAGCGTAGCTCTTCCGGTATGCGCTCTACCATTGCAGGCTGGTACAGGTCAGGCTTCTTAGCTTTGCCTGCCGCTTTCTTTGGCTTCTTAGTGGTGGTGTCCTCCCAAGTATTTGAGGACTTATCAAACCGCTTAACCGTATGCCGCTGTTTAGTACCCTGTTTCAAATGTGCCGCCAGCTTTTCAAAATAGGTATCTATCGTTTTCTTAATGGTTTCGCTTGCATGGTAGTTGTCCCAATGCGCCCCGTTACTTGTTACCTTCTTTACAAACTCATGCCCTTTGCGCAACGCCTCCGGCATGGTGCTGAAATCAATTGATGCGATCTTATCG
>CANGNA010000005.1 GCA_947455215.1 Chitinophagaceae bacterium | reverse complement strand
TTCCACCCATACGGAAACATTCATTTTTACAAATGCTGCAACTACTTCCGGCACAAGCGAGACGCGCGTCTCCGGCGCTTGTTCTTTTAAAACACCAATGATCATAAGTATTCTATTGCTTTTAAAGGCACACAACCAAAGAACTGTTTATGGCATATACCATAAAGGACTCCTAAGCTAAAAACTATTTATCAAAATTTCAAACAATGTGACGAAAATGACACTGGAAAAAACGAATTATGGCCCGGCTGTGTGGAAAAAGGTAATTTGCGCGTCTTAACTACAACACCACACGCATTATAACTTGCCCGCAGAGCACAGACATACCAATATGAGCGACGAAGAGTTGCTGCAGGCCTATCGCCGGAGCCAGGATAATGAATGGCTGGGTCGCCTGCTGCAGCGCTATACAACGCTGTTGTTGGGTGTGGGGATGAAGTACCTGAAAGATAGGGACTATGCCGAAGATGCTGTGCAGCAGGTGTTCTTAAAGGCACTCACGCATTTGCCTAAAGAAGAGATCAACAACTTCAAGGGCTGGCTATACATACTCATGCGCAACTACTGCCTGCAGGCCCTTCGCGACAAGACGTATAACATAGATGTAGACGCCCTTACAGGCGTAGCTGCGCAACCAACAGATCAGGAAGCCGCAAAAGAACAGGAATATACCTTGCAGCAGATGACAGAGGGGTTGGAGCAACTGAACGATGAACAGCGCATAAGCATAACTTTGTTCTACCTGCAGAAGATGAGCTACGAGCAGATCATGCTAAAGACCGGTTATACATTTATGCAGGTAAAGAGCTTTATACAAAACGGCAAACGCAACCTTAAAACATTTTTAATAAAGAAACAGGGGGCAAGGGATGAGCGATAAGGATGAAATATTGAACAACAGGCAGGGACAAGACCCCGGGGCGAAGATATCGCTGGATGCGCATACACCGCGTCCCGGCGATGATCAGCTCATGAACTACCTGTCCGGCGAACTATCCTCCGAAGAGCAGCGCGACATAGAACTATGGCTTAGCGATGAAGGCATGGAAAGCGATGCCGTAGAAGGACTGAAAATGATGGATGCCGGCGAAACCCGCCACAGCGTGCACCGCATCAACCACCAACTGCGCAGAACACTGCACGCCAAAAAAGAACGCCGCAAAACACCACAAACCAACCAAACCACTCTTATCGCCATATGCATTATCCTGCTGCTCGCCATAGTTGCATGGCTGGTCATCAAATGCATCCACTAATAGGGTACAACAAGCACTATATTTAAATGCACTCAAGGCCCTGAAAGGGTCGGTTATACTAGCGCAGGGTTTCAACCCTGCGGCTACTAATAACAGTTCGGCGGCATTTGTAATGCCGTCGCAACGGGTAGGCGATCTCCTGATCGCCGAAATCAATTTTTGTAATAACACTCAAGGCCCTGAAATGGTCGGTTATACTAGCGCATGGTTTCAACCCTGCGGCTACAGCGAATGGAGCACTAATAACAGTTCGGCGGCATTTGTACTGCCGTCGCAACTTGTAGTCGATCTTCAGGTCGCCGAATCAATTTTCATCACAACACCCAAGGCCCTGAAAGGGCCGGTTATCTTAGCGCAGGGTTTCAACCCTGCGGCTACAGCGGATGGGACGCTAACAACACCTCCCTTTACCGTGTCTCGGCTTAGCCGATGAGGGCCGGGGTTTAATTAGGCAACCTTATAAGGTTTCGAACACTTGTGGGTTTCAACCCTGCGGCTCCTGTGGCTACCGTCAGAAAAAGATAAAATCCCTATCTTAGCAACTCATGCAACGTTGGTTACTCTCTCTTCTTTTAGCTGTTGGCTGCATTATCGCTCATGCACAAACAGATAGCATATACGTATGGAACAAATGGTGTGCAAAGGCCGATACGCCATTGCTGTTTGCTACGGCTAATAACGTGATATGCGTATACAGCAAAACACTCAAGCCCTCAATGCTCACGGTAAAAAGCCTCGATAATGCACTCAAAATAAGCGCCCCGGAAATCAAGGGCGATACTATGTTCTTCATGGCCATGCCATACCCTAAGCTGGGCAGGCACATGCGCCTGGCCATCACCAATAAGCTGACAAAAAAGGTCATCCGTACCGTTACTTTCGGTGCCGAAGAACCACCCCGTCCCGTTGCTAAGATCGGCAAATACCCCGGCCCCGATGTGCCTAAGGCCGATGTGGTCGCCCAGAAGGCACTGCGTGTTGGCTTTGCTAATTCGCTTTATTGCTATCCTTATCTGGTTAAGCAATACACCATCAAAACACGCATAGCCGGTACCGATCTCATGAAGCAGGTAAAAGGCCCCTTTTTTGATAAAGAAGTACAGCGCATCCTCGAGCTGGCACCCGCAGGCACATTCATCATCTTCACAGATATAAAAGCTACCTGCCCGGAGTGTAGCGACCGCGACCTGCCCGAACTAAGAATATGGTTGAGGTAAGCGTGTGGTGATCTTTAATTAAAACAACGAAAAGCGCCCTGATTGGTCAAAGAAGTGCCTGGAACTTGGTGCTCTATACAAGTACAGTGTATCACCTTCGTTATAGCTGCGATAGGTCTCTTCATCAACCTGGTGATGAAGATGCGCCGGGTCGCTTAGGGCAAAGTAATATTCGTTCACCAGTTCAAAATATTCCTTCCGTACTATTTCATAGGGTACTTTTTGCTTTACGCCGGCATCGGCATCGCGTTTAAAGGGGGCTATTCTTTTAAGATAAAGAATCGTACCTGTGCCTAATACAATGCATTGCAAATAGGCCAGGCTGATGAAATACATTCCGGTGCGCGATACAAATTTAGCATCGTCGTTTTCTTCCCAATGGTGCGTTTTCCCATCTTTTGTTCGGCGGTCTATACCGTACCGCGCAAACCAGAACGCTGAAAGGAACAGGATCACATAAACCTTAAAAAACATGCGGCGCCTGGTAAAGTAGACAGTAAGCAAGAAATCTTTGTCCTCATCTGTCAGCGGAATTGTTTCAGGTACTTGTTCAGTCATAGCGATTTTTAAAAGTCTAATGTACGGATTTATATGTATGTGTTCCGGCTCATCAGGTTGGCTATGTCATAAAAGCACGAAGCCCCTCACAAAAGGGGCTTCGCATATATGCTGGGTTGTTGTAGCTGGTATTATCTGCCATGCACCGCAAGGCCAATGCTCGATACACCTGTAGAAAGGTCCAGGAACATGCCCAGCTTGCGGTTAAAATGATACTCAGAACCTATATGCAGATCCAGGTATATAGGGCTGCCACTCCGATACACGCTCCTGTCACCGGCATAGCCATCATCCCACACCACCCGGGTTATATTCGCCCCGAGTGACCCTGCCAGGTAAAAATCCCAATCAGGGCCTGCGCCCAGGAGCCTGTCGAAGTAGTAAGTGCCCTTTACACCAATAGGTATAACTGTTTCACGGTAACGGTAATGATCACCATAATAGCGGCCACTGCGGAACGACGCAAAACCCGCAAAAGGTGCCAGCGTAAACTGACGGGCCACATCAAATTCATAATTGCCCAGTATAAATGGGGTAGAGACACCATCCAGGTAGCCATAATAGCCCAACCCTACGCCTATGTTAAAGGTGTTTCCATATTTCTCCTGCGCTTTTGCCTGCTCTGCAAATGGGGTGATCAGTGCCACTGCGATAAGCGCTGCTTTCAAAAGACTATATAATTTCGTGTGCGATCCGGTATTTTTTTTCATAACTATTATTTTTCCTACAGCACTATCAAAACCATGCCACCGGCGCCAATAAAGCGATAACACGCCAAATAAAGTAAATATAGAAGTTGTAATCACCTAAAAGACTGTATGCTGAAATACTTTCACCTCCCTTTAGGGAGCGGCTGGATAAGGGTTTACATACAATACTACCAATTCTCAGATCCTGACCGTTATTGCGAGCGCAGCGCGGCAACTGATTCTGAAAATATCGCATCCTCCTTTTCCTCAAATCCGGACCATCCTGATTCAGACAATTTCTCATCAAAAACACTTTTTTTCAAAAACTTCTTCTATCTTTGCACTCCGTTGCGAAAGTCAAAAGGCTTGTCTTTTTGACTTTTTAGTTTAACTGACGGTATGATAACAACATACGGGCATAGTTCAACGGTAGAATAGAGGTCTCCAAAACCTTTGATCGTGGTTCGAATCCGCGTGCCCGTGCCAGGTTTTACCTGTTAGCCAAACCATCAATTGGTTAACAGGTAAAACATTTGTGTTTATATTATTCAGCCCCAAAGGCTGGCAATGCTAATAACCTAATATTCAGTAAAATGAGCAAAATAGGATCTTATATACAGGAAGCTTACGACGAGTTGCTCCACAAAGTAAGCTGGCCTTCTTGGGACGAGCTCCAGCAAACAACCATGATCGTTATGGTGGCACTCCTGCTGGTTACTGCCGTTGTTTACGGTATGGACCTCGGCATCAAGGCCGTCCTCACATTTATTTATAATTTACTAGGCAAGTAATTCGCTATGGCAGAAGAAACAGTAGCTAACCAGGGCGCATCGGCGCAGGATACGCCTGCTCCCGTTCAGGATACCAAGTGGTATGTTATCCGCGTGGTTAGCGGCAAAGAAAAAAAGATCAAAGAATACATCGACCGCGAGGTTAAAATATACAACTGGTCAAAGTCTGTCGTTCAGGTGCTTTGCCCTGTAGAAAAAGTGTTCAAGGTAGCAGGTGGTAAAAAAGTACTCCGCGAAAAAACGCTGTATCCAGGCTACATCCTGCTCGAAGCAGTAGACGGAAAGCTTACAGACGATATCGCGCACGCTATCAAGAACGTACCCAACGTCATCCATTTCCTCGGCAAAGAAAATCCTACCGCACTCCGTAAGTCTGAAGTGAACAAAATGTTCGGTAAGATGGACGAAGTAAGCGAGCAGGGTATCGTTTACGCCGATCCGTATATCATGGGCGAAACCGTTAAGATCATCGACGGTCCTTTCAACGACTTCAATGGTACTGTAGAAGAAGTGAACGATGAGAAGAAGAAACTGAAGGTGGTAGTAAAGATCTTCGGTCGCGCTACTCCGGTAGAACTCAACTATAGCCAGGTAGAAAAGATCGCATAATCACATTATATAAATAGCACGGCCTCATTCTGCAAAGAATGAGGCTTTTTTCTTTATATGCCTTTCCAATAATGTCATAAGAAAAAAATTACGTGTACCCATCCCTATTTGTGAATTCTTTACCAATCGTTAATACACATTTTATTACCTTTGGCTCCTGATTTTTTAATTTCAGGTCATCACATACTCAATTTCGCATTCATATGGGCTACGTTAAAGACCTCTTCAAAGAAAAGGCCGACGCACAAAACAAGGAGATCAAAAGCATTATTGAACAACATGGTAACATGAAGGTAGAAGATGTTACGCTGGCCCAGGTTTACCAGGGTATGCGCGGCATCACTGGCCTGGTTACAGAAACCTCGCTGCTCGATAGCAACGAAGGTATCCGTTTCCGCGGCTATTCTATACCTGAACTCAGGGAAAAACTGCCAAAGGTCGAAGGTGGTAACGAGCCACTGCCCGAAGGCTTGTTTTACCTCATGCTTACAGGCGAAGTGCCTAACCAGGAAAACGTAGAGCACATCTCTGCTACCTGGGCTCGCCGCTCTCACGTGCCCAACCACGTATTCGATGTGATCGAAGCATTCCCTGTTTCTGCTCACCCTATGACGCAGTTCACAGCTGCCGTTATGGCCCTGCAGACAGAATCAAAATTCGCTAAAGCTTACGCTGAAGGCATCAGCAAAAAAGAACATTGGTCTTATGTTTACGAAGACGCAATGACGCTTATCGCACGCCTGCCACGTATCGCCGCATATATCTATCGCCGTAAGTACAAGAATGGTGAGCACATCCAGCCCGATGGTATGATGGACTGGAGCGCCAACTTCGCCCACATGATGGGTTACGATGACGAAAGCTTCAAAGAACTGATGCGCCTGTACATGGTGATACATGCCGACCACGAAGGTGGTAACGTATCTGCCCATGCTACGCACCTCGTAGGTTCTGCCCTCAGCGACCCTTACCTTTCTTTCGCAGCAGGTATGACGGGTCTTGCAGGTCCGCTGCACGGCCTGGCTAACCAGGAAGTGATCCGCTGGATAGAAGATATGTGTAAAGAACTGAACTCTGACGCACCTACTAAAGAGCAGATAGCAGACTATATACAGAAGACACTGGTAGCTGGTAAAGTAGTGCCTGGTTACGGCCACGCAGTACTCCGCAAGACCGATCCACGCTTTACTGCGCAGATGGAGTTTGCTAAGACACACTGCCCTGAAGATCCTACTGTAAAAACAGTTTGGAACGTATACGAAGTAGCGCCGCCAATACTGGAAAGCACTGGTAAGATCAAGAATCCATGGCCTAACGTAGATGCACACTCAGGTGCGTTGCTCAAGCACTACGGCCTGGTAGAAGAAGAGTTCTATACAGTACTGTTCGGTGTATCACGCGCACTCGGCGTACTGGCCAGCCTCTGTTGGGATCGCGTACTGGGCTTCCCGCTCGAAAGGCCAAAATCTATCACCACAGAATGGGTGAAGAAATTCATAGCCAAGAACCAGACAGTAGCCTAAACAACTACAACAACAATACCGAAAGCTCACAGGCGACTGTGAGCTTTCCTTTTTTGGATAGTACATTTACTTTTACATAGAAATGAAGCTTGTACTGCTCTGAAAGAGCAGAAGACAATAGCCCGGGATGATAGTCCCGGGAAATAATTTAAGTAATGATCAAGCTCTGAAAGAGCGAAAGACATATGAGCACCTCTCTCGTCCGCGTTTGTAACGCGGATCCACCGGCACGGCGTTTGTAACGCCCGTCGAATAATTCATCGCGCAAGTTCAGGGCAGCGCTCATAAGCCTACGAATATCCTTCTAGGAGCGGACCCAGGCGCGTTCCGTCCTGTAAGGACGGGCTATTATAGCCCGGGGTTTCAACCCCGGGGCTTAAGCGGACGTATTCGTTTTGGTCGTTAAACATAGGTCTTTGCGAGGAACGAAGCAATCTCGCGAGCAAATGAAGCGCTAATACCATTTCCCGGAACGCGGATCCACCGGCACGGCGTTTGTAACGCCCGTGGAAACTGCCGAAAAAATGCTGTCAATACTATAAATACTGACCATACTGATTCAGACCATCACATCAAACAAAAAAAGATACACACAGAATTTCACCTGCCTCAAACCCGCTGCTGGCAAGTCTTTCAGCCGATCAATACCCCTGTTTTGGTGGATATGTTTATTTTGTTTGTAATACTTGGCGACTCATCTTTGTGTCCGAAAACAGTAAAACTAATCACCATGGAGATCAAAAACATCGAGACCATCATCTGCAACCTTTGCCTGCAACTCATCGCCGTACAGCAACAAATACTTTCGCGTACAGAGAACAATGGCATCCCGTCGGTCGAGGAACTCAACGCTCAGTCACGCCTGATCAACAGTATGGATAAGATGCGCAAAATGCGCGATAAACTGCTGAAGGAAGCCGCCGACGAAGCCAACGACCCTGCCGCTATGCCTGCGCCCAAAAGCGACCCGCCGCCCTACGGTCCCGCCACGTTCAACAGGTATACACACTTGCTCAGGGAACACGCCACGGCCACTGCTGATGCAATAGTACCCATAGAGGGAAAAGATGTCAACCTCCGCTGGTTCATCTACAACCTGTTCCAGTACTATAAGCCGGTAAAGCAGCGGCTGTTCATTACAGACCAGTATAATTTCCATCACATCGTCAACATGGAAGAGGTCAGCCGCCAGGTCGCAGCATTCCTCAACGAGCGGATGGCCGCTTAACACGATCATGCTCCAATGACATTAACCCCACCTGCGCCGGTGATAGTGAGAAACGGCCTGTACCGAACGCTTTCGGGAACGCCATCTCGCGTCCGGACGTATTCGTTTTGAAGCAGCAACCTCACGTTCCGTCCTGTAGGGACGGGCTATAATAGCCTGGGGTTTTAACCCCGGGGTTTAAGCGGACGTATTCGTTTTGTAGTAAAAAGAACGGGTCTGCGCGAGTGGGTATTGGGTAAACCCGTGATCATCCTCAAATGACGACAAACATCCCATAGTGTCACCCTGACTAAACAATAAGCTGCGCTCAAGAACTTTGCAAATGACACGGGGTCTCTGCTAGGACCGAAGCAATCTCCAAGCAAATGAATCGCTAATATCACCTCCCTTTACCATGTCTCGGCTTGGCCGACGAGGGCCGGGGTTTAAGTAAGCAGGGGCTGTCTCTGCGAGGAACGAAGCAGTCTCGCATCGACGAATTCGTTCTATAATAGCGAAAGTCAAGGATATACACAATGTGTCATTGGCAGCCTGCCGAAGTGCGACACGGACACGGGCTGACATTGGCAGGAAAGTCTGAGGGGGTTGAATAACAAAACAATGCCATCCACCCGGGCTTGTAGAACATGCGCCACACTTCGTCGTTTCAATGCTCGCCATAGTTTTGCCAACTTGCTGACCAATAACTACATGCAGGTTGCGGCATCATTTCTTCAGGTACTTTAGAAAAAGCAAGAACTTATGAAAACGATGATAATAGCGGCCATTGCTGCACTGGCTATAAGCACAGCAGGCGCACAAACCAACAGGCAACAGCAAAGAAAAAATATAACCGGCCAGGACTCTGCCGCATGGCGTCAGCAGCCACGCCGCAGCACCGGCGATACACCCGCACATGTTACACCATTGCCCCGTAACGTGCAGCCCAAAGGAGTAAACCCCGACAGTACCCGCACACCCGGCACAAAGCCGTTAATGAAATAGTAAAGGCAATTTGGGCTATGAGGCTGATCGGTCTGAAAGACCGAGAGATAATAGCCCGGGACGGTAGTCCCGGGCTATTACGTGATAGTATAAAGCCCTGAAAAAGCCAAAACAGCTCTACTGATAGGTCTGAAAGACCGAAACATAATAGCCCGGGACGGTAGTCCCGGGGGATAGAAAACAACCGAGCGAGCTCTGAAAGAGCGAAAGATATCTTACATGTCCCAGATCTTTCGATCACATCTGGGAGATTTAAAACTGCAGTGTGCCGTAGGTACACAACAACAAGTATAACACAAAACAAAAGCGCTGAAACATCCTCGGATATTTCAGCGCTTTACTATAACAATTGATTTAATTAACGGAAGAGACCGGGGCAGCGTGTCTTCATATATTCCCTGGTATTGCCAAAAGCACGGAAGTAAATGGCTACAGATATATTGCCATACCAGAACCAGTCATTCGCCTTGCTATCACCCCTCTGGTAACCATAGTATGGATTGTTCCTGTCCCATGTCACCAGCTTGTCGCCACGGTAGGCCATGCTACGTGCCAGGGCGCCTTTATAAGCAGCCAGCGAATCAAGATCTACATAAGATTTGCTCACATCATCCAGGTAGTCTGTGTTGGTATACCTGAAGCCCATTTCCATAGTAAACATCAGCGTCTTACCTACAAAGAACTTCATACCACCACCAAAAGGGAACGCCATGTTGATGTTGCTGTATGGTTTCCTATCCGGGTATATAGGTAAGCCTTCGCCTTCTGTGCTCAGGGGCCTTAAAAATACTTTATTGCCATTATCATCTTCAGCAAACGGGTTGAAGTAAAAAGCAGAGATGCCGCCAAACACATAAGGTGTTACTTTCATCTGCAATACTTCTATCGGCAGCATATTTATTTCCAGCGCACCGTGCATTTCAAACAGGTGAGTGGCAAAGCTCAGGTTCCTGGCCCTGTTCACTGCTATGTTGCTTTCGCTGTCGGCGGCAGAAAGGCTGGTATAATTAGCGCCAAACCTCAATCCGAAATGCGGATTCATGAAGTACTTATAGATGATGCCGCCCATCGGGTGAAGTCCGTTGGTAGTGAACATCTTGGGCTGAAGATCACCGTAGTAGTTGGATACGCCCACTGTGATACCTATCTCGTGATGCGATTGCTGTTGCGCATTAACGCAGAACGGCAGCATTAAGAAAAGCGAGAGTATAAATCGTTTCAACATTGATCTGTTTTAAAAAGGCACCCGAAAGATAGAAACAAATTTCGGAATTATACACATAATTACAAAACCAAAATTTAACATTCAGCCCATTGTCGCCTGCCTTTATATAAACAATTGCTTATCATTACCCCATAAGTATACTATTTTTGCACGCTCAATTACAATCGCATATACAATGAACTTAATAGCTGACCTGAGGGAACGTGGACTGCTGCACGACATAATGCCGGGCACCGAAGAACAATTGAACAAGGAAATGACCTCGGGCTATATAGGCTTCGACCCTACTGCCGATAGCCTGCACATAGGCAGCATGCTGCAGATAACCCTGTTGATGCGCCTGCAGCGCGCCGGCCATAAGCCATATGCACTTATAGGTGGTGCTACCGGTATGATAGGCGACCCTACCGGCAAATCGGCAGAGCGCAACCTGCTTGATGAGGCGACTATTGAAAAAAATTGTGCGGGTATACGCCGTCAGCTGGAAAAATTCATAGATTTTAACAGTAGTGCACCCAATGCTGCGGTAATGGTCAATAACTACGATTGGTTCAAAGGTTTTTCGTTCCTCAACTTTGTTCGCGATGTGGGTAAAAGCATTACGGTCAATTATATGCTGGCAAAAGATTCCGTGCAAAAAAGGCTGGAACATGGCATGTCCTTCACGGAGTTTACCTACCAGCTCATACAGGGTTACGACTTTTACCATCTGAATAAGAACCATAACGTGAAGTTGCAAATGGGCGGATCGGACCAGTGGGGTAACATTGTTACCGGCACAGAGCTGGTGCGTAAAAAGGGTGGTAGTGATGCTTTTGCATTGGTAAGCCCACTCATCACCAAGAGCGACGGTTCTAAATTCGGTAAGTCGGAAGGTGGAAATATCTGGCTCGATCCTGAACGTACGTCGCCATACCAGTTCTACCAGTTCTGGCTCAACCTGCCCGATGCAGATGCAGAAAAAATGCTGCTCATCTATTCATTCAGGCCGGTAGAAGAGCTGAAGGCAGTGATAGAAGAGCATCGTAAAGATCCCGGTATGCGCCTGGCGCAGAAAGCCCTGGCCGAGGAGATAACTACGCTTGTGCATAGTGCAGAAGATCTGGAAGCCGCAAAGAATACATCGCAGATATTATTTGGCAAAGCTACTGTAGAAGCCTTGCGCACCCTCAGCGACAGGCAGATACTCGACGGTATGGCGGGCCTCAACCACGTAACGCTCTCCAAACAAGCGCTGGCCAACGGCCTGGACATTATATCATTCCTTGCTGATAATGGTATACTGCCATCGCGTGGCGAGGCTAAGAAACTGTTACAGGGCAATGGCATTGCTATCAACAAAGAAAAAGTATCGCCCGACTTCAGCATCAAAGAAGAGCACCTGCTCAATGGCAAATACCTGCTGGTATTAAAAGGCAAGAAAGACTACACACTTGCCATCTTCGAGTAAGAATATTCAAATCATAAAACTGATATGGCACACTTCCAAAGTGTGCCATATCAGTTTACAACTTATCTTTAAACGCCGCCGTTGTGTCTTCTGACCAATGGCCACGGGACGTATTCGTTTTCGGAAATGAACTCTTTACCTGCATTGAGTAATTGAGTCATTCAGCAATTAAACCATTATGAGATCTTTATTTCCTCCACAACCCTGTCCTCAAAATACTCATTGATGCGTTGCTTCAGCTGATCTTTGCCCAATTGCAGTTCCTGCTTCAGAGGCCCCACATCGGTGTATATGGTCAGTATCTTTTGGGTGATGTCTATGTTGCGGGTATACCTGGCAATGGTCTTACCAACAATGGTCTCCCATTCATTGCGCAGGCGTAGTTCGTTTATCTTCGACTTCCACTGACTCTTCTCCAGTAAATGCTTGAGTGCTTCTCCCGCGCTGTACGTACCCATGTTGCAAATTTACGCTATCGCCATTACTGCACCAGTATCTTTTTCACATTGGCAGCGCTGCCTTGCTGCTGCACCCGCACCTCGTATATACCACGTGGCAGCGCCGACATATCGAGGGTGGTTTGTATAGATCCATTGGCGGCTTGCTCTTGCTGCTGGGCTACTATGCTACCCAGCGTATTGTAGCAGGTAATGTACACCTTGCCATCTATCATATTGCCGGCCTTTATGGTTACCATGCCATTGGTTGGGTTAGGGTATACCTCCAGGCTGTTATCCACCCTGGTAACACCGTTTACAGCATCAGGTGGCGCTACAATATGCAGGTTCACATTGTCTACATAGATCAGCTGCCCGTAGTGGCCTACATTGGTGATGGCTATCTGTATCCTGTCACCCAGGTATGGGGTAAGCCACACCGTATCATTACGCCATTCGGTAGCTGCCGGTGTAAAGGCCGATGTATTGTTTGGTGCTGTTGCTAACCAATCAGTATCTTTTGCATAAACAGTAGAGAAATTCCTGCCGCAGTCTGTAGATACTTCTACCAGCAAAGAGTCCCTGTAGCCGGGGTAGTAAGCATAGGCCACATCAAATGTCATGTAGGCGCTGGTAGCAAAGCTCAGGTTGGTTTTGGGCAATAGTATCCTGTCCTTCGCTCCATTGGTGCTGTTATTGAAGTTGTCGAACAAAATGCTGTGCGTGCTGGTGCCAAAGCCGCCCGCAGTGCCGGTTTGCGTCCACATGGTGCCGCTCGCCGATTGCTGGCTCCAGCCTACCGGAGGAAAGGCAGTGCCCTCAAATCCTTCGGCTATAGAGGCGCTGCTGCCATTGGATGCATGTATGTAGCCGGGTATGGTTACCGTATCGCTGCCGCCGGCCCCTGTAACAATAAGCGATACATCGTAACTGCCCGGTGCATTGTAGATAACAACAGGGCTATCAGCTGTAGAAGTAGCCGGTGTGCCGCCGGGGAACAGCCATTGGAACGATGTATAACTGCCAAACAACGTTTTGTGGAAACGCACAGTGTCCGGTGTGCAGATGACCTGTTTATTAGCTGCAAACACACCTGTAGGTGGCATATTGTTGTTGATGTTCAGTTCCCATGCGCCACGGCCATAAGTGCTCAGTCGTAGTATACTTGCCGAGCTGCTGTC
Organism: Chitinophagaceae bacterium; assembly: GCA_947455215.1. GTDB lineage: Bacteria > Bacteroidota > Bacteroidia > Chitinophagales > Chitinophagaceae > Flavipsychrobacter. The sequence continues at coordinate 84,243 of CANGNA010000005.1, read as the reverse complement.
GTTATAGATCATCATGTCGGTGATGCTCATTACCGTTGGCAGGCCGGTGGTCAGTGTCCAGGGATGGGTATTGTCTTTCCAGTATACATAGTTGCCCAGGCATACAAACAGGCGCTCGTTGGTATTGTATTCGTCGCATATCACCTTCTTTATGTTCAGCGCGGGTAGTGCGCCGGTTATATTGGTCCAGCTTACACCCTTATTGGCAGAGCGGTAGACGGTCTGGCCGCAGGTTAGATAGACAATGTTGGAGTTGTATTTATTGGTGGCAATGCTCACATTTACCCATGTGCTCGATGGTGCGCTAAGTGTGGTAAATGTCGGCGTAGCTGCCAGCGCATTATCACTGCGCATTACATGGTCGCCGTCTGTTACGGCATACAGTATATTGCTGTCGGCCATGCAGGAGGCCAGCCCCATTATGTTCTCACCATTCTGGAATAGAAGCGTCCATGCCGGGCTACCTGCGTCCAGGTTGGTACTGCGCCAGATGCTGTCTGTACCTATAAACGCCAGGTTCTGCATCTTCCTGTTAAACTCTATATGAAACTCCGGTGTGGTAGTGAATGGCGCATTGTAAGACTGGTCGCCGCCCAGCGGTATCAGTTGCCTGCGGCTGCCTCCATCATAGTAAACAGCATTGTCGGGTCGGTAGCTGATACCGCAACGTGCACCCCAATCGCCGCCACGGTTACACTTCCATATGCCATCATAATATAGTTCGCCATTATCCTGCGTGCCTGCACTTATCAGGTCACGCACCACAGGGCTTTGTGCGCCGTGGTACATCTCTGTTGCGGCCAGGCCGTTACTTCGTGTTGTCCAGTAAGTAGCCAGTGTATCGCGGCTCAGCCATACCCCGCCATCATTGGCATTGAAGCGCATATTCAGGTCGTAAGGGTAGAACTCTATATCGTGCATATCTGTGTGCACCTGGTCCCACCATTGTGTGCGCCAGCTCCATGTCTGTCCACCATCGGTAGAGCGCCATACACAGTGCGATACCAGCAACAGTTCATTGGCATTGGCCGGGTTGATGGTCAGGTTGAAATTGTAGTATCCCTGGGAGCCCGATGTGATATTGGAATCGTAGCAAACAATACACTGTGTTGTGCTGGTGTATATATTGGTAAAGCTGGTGCCGCCATTAGTGCTCTTCAATATCTGTCCGTAACCATCGGTAGTGCCCAGTACCACTATATTGGTATCGGCGGGGGTAACGGCTATGCGTATGCCTTCATTGCCCGATGGTACTACCACTCCTGCCGTAATGTTCGTCCAGGTGGTGCCCATATTGGTGCTGCGGTAAAACTTGTTATTGGTAGCCGCATACAGCACATTGTTGCTGCCCGGGCGCTGTTTCAGGCTTTTGAATGTGCCACCGATGAACGTCTGTGTCCAGCTGGTGCCGCCATTGGTGGTCTTCCATATACCATCGCTGGTGGCTGCTATAAGCGTGTTATGGTTTTGCGGATCCATGATGATCTCTACGGCCATACGGTTGCCAATGCCTGTATTGGCAGGGTTCCAGGTAGCACCACCATCGGTAGTTTTATAGATGCCGTACCAGTCGCTATAGTAGTTCTGGTCGCCGGTAGACAAGTACATGATGTTGTCATTAGTATAGTCTACGCATACCGCGGAGCACCCTGTTGTTGGCAGCACTTCAGAGCCCGAAGTTGGTGCCCAGGTATTGCCGGTATCGCTGCTGATGAACAAGCCACCGGAAGCACTTACAGCATACATCTTTGCCGGGTTGCTGATATGAAATTTCAACTGGCTCACACGGCCCATACCATGCACCTGGCCGCTTACATTTACTGGGAACTGTATAGGGCCGGTATTGGTCCATGTCCCTATCTGTGCCTGCGCCAGGAAAGGCATAACAGCCATTATTGCGAAGAGTACCCTGCGGAAATTCATTATGTTATTCACCTGAGTATTTTTTGGAAGACCCCTGTTGGGGGAACTGATTAAATGAGATGTCGGACCGATCGTTTACCTGATGCTTTTGTGCAACTTTATCCGCTCTGACGGGGTAAGTATGTGGCCGTCGGGCTGCACATAGGGGCGCATCATATCGCGCCAATGCTCGTAGCGCTTCACGTCCATGCGCATGTGGTTCTCCTTCTGCATCTCGCGTTGTTCGCGCTTAGAAGGATGCTTTGCTCTTTTTTCGTGTTCGCCAATGTCTTCCTGTTCACCCTCTGGTTTTACATGGTGCTGAAAGTATATCTTATAAGCTTTCTCCGCCTCAAAGAAATTCACAGAGGTGTCTTTGATCATGTCTATCCAATACGGGGTACGGGCGTACTCCTTTTCTGTGTGCGTGGTTTGCGCATGCAGCAGTTGCACACACAACAATAGACCAATGGTACAGATCACTTTCATACAAACAACATTATGCGCCAAAGGGAACGCCCCTTTGATCAATTACAAAAATACACATTAAATATACGAGGTAGTTACTGATTATTATAGGGTTACGCCGGGAAGGTCAATCTTCGTTATCTATGGCCTCTTCTACCAATTGTTCATAGCGGGCCAAAAGTTGTTCTTCAAAGTTCACGCAGCAGCAATTGCGGAAGATGGGATCTTCATTATCGGTGATAATCGTGGTTACACGCTGGCCATGCTCGGCGCACACCATTTTATCCAGCTGGCGGGCTATTTTTTCATAATCTATCATGTCTGGCTCACTGGTTCAAGTACACGAAAGTTACGAAATGTCGGATAGTAAGAATAATGTTTGAGGGATTTACACTGAACTAATCTACTATTCCTTCATCTTTTAGTATTTTAAGCAGTACCTGGATGCTGACGCTACTCTGTTCTGACTTATCATAGATAGATGTAAGTACAATTGTGTTTTTCAGCATTAAAAAAGTTATTACCCTGGCGCCGCCACTTTTACCCTGTCCTTTGCTCGCTATCGCCATCCGGACCTTATACAAACCTTTACCCAACGCAGTGCCGTCAGTAGGATTTGCTTGTAGTTCATTGGTCAACAGAAGAAGATCTTCTTTTAGTGAAGGGTATTTTTTTGCGAGTCGTTTAACCTGTTTTTCGAACAGAGCGGTATACTTAATACTAAAGCTCATTTAAAAGATCGCTTACATTCTTCAATTGCTTTTTGCCGCTTTTAAAAGCTTTAATCTCGCGCACAGACTCTTTAAACTCTTCATAGAAAAGTTCAGTATTCAGTTTCTTCTGGATCTTTTCCCAATCCTTGATGGAAACTAATACGCCTGTTTTCTTGCCCTTCTGGTCGGTAAGATATTGTACAGTCATGCACTCAAATTTACAACTTTTAGGTATTATACGTTGTTAACAAACAAGAGAGCGACAGATACCTGCCGCCCTCTTGCCATAATATATTTCAGGATCGATATTACCAGCCGAGCAGGTAAGCGAAGATGAGCGGTGCTACGATGGTAGCATCGCTTTCTACTATGAATTTAGGGGTGTGGATATCCAGCTTGCCCCAGGTGATCTTTTCGTTAGGTACAGCGCCGCTGTAAGAACCGTAAGAGGTAGTGCTGTCGCTGATCTGGCAGAAGTAGCTCCAGAATGGTACATCATGCCATTCCAGGTCCTGGTACATCATAGGCACCACACATATCGGGAAGTCGCCCGCGATACCACCACCTATCTGGAAGAAGCCTACGCCCTTGCCCGATGAGTTGGCCCGATACCAGTCGGTAAGCCACATCATGTATTCGATACCGCTCTTCATGGTGCTAGGCTTCAGTTCGCCCTTGATGCAGTAAGAAGCGAAGATGTTGCCCATAGTGCTGTCTTCCCATCCCGGAACGATGATAGGAATGTTCTTTTCAGCCGCGGCCAGCATCCAGCTGTGCTTAGGGTCGATCTCGTAATTCTCCTTCATCACACCGCTCAGCAGCAGTTTGTACATGAATTCGTGCGGGAAGTAGCGCTCGCCCTTGTCTTCAGCGTCTTTCCATATTTTATGGATGTGCTGCTGTATGCGGCGGAATGCCTCTTCTTCAGGGATACAGGTATCTGTAACGCGGTTGAAGCCATTCTCCAGCAATTCATATTCCTGCTCAGGTGTCAGGTCGCGGTAGTTAGGTACACGCTTGTAGTGCGTGTGTGCTACCAGGTTCATGATGTCTTCTTCGAGGTTGGCACCCGTACAGCTGATGATGGCCACCTTATCCTGGCGGATCATTTCGGCGAAAGAGATGCCCAGCTCGGCAGTACTCATGGCACCGGCCAGTGATACCAGCATTTTACCACCTTCCAGCAGGTGTGTTTCGTAGCCTTTGGCAGCATCTACCAGCGCCGCCGCGTTGAAGTGGCGGTAATGATGCTGTATAAATTGGGAGATTGGTCCTTTTGTCATATTTGTAAAAATTGGCTGCAAAGGTAAAGATTAATGACAGAATTTACTATGGTTTTGAGCTATTAGTGAAAGCTTAATATGGGGTTCTTAAGGTTTTACCGCAAAGGGCGCCAAGGAATAATGTAACAAGGCAGGTTGTAGATTGCTGTTATGCCGGCGAATCAGGATATTCGTTTATTTGGTCGTCACGAGAGCGCTACGCTGAACTCTCGCGATAGGAGACAGTGACAGAAGTATAGGAGTTTTGTATATTTACTTCATTATCTGCGTAATGAATCGTTTGCTATACATATTGTTGTTGGCTGTTGTGTTCTTTTCCTGTAAGGAGAAGAAGGCGGATAACGACTGGGGCAAAATGAACCTGCGCGGCAAGGTGAAGATGATAAAGGAAACCGATTATTTTTTGGATACTACGGGTGCTGATAAGGGTAAGAAGCTAAGGTGGACAAAGTTCTATATGTTCAATCTATCTGGCAATCTTGTCCATACTTTTCAGGTAAGCGAAAAAGGAGATACAGGACTACAAGTGGTCTATGAATATGATACTTTAGGACGGATACGGGCAGAAAGTAGTTTCTCGAACGACGTTGACAGCAACGACATTAAGGCAGTCAAATCGTATTATTATGACAGTTTAGGTAACAATATAGCTGTTACTATAGTAACAGGGATCACTAACAATAGTCCAGACGGATATGTGATGACAAAATTCAGTAACTGGTTTAATAAAGAAAAACAACTGACCCGCCAGACACGATTATTAGGGCCAGTTGTTGATGGACGTTATCATGATTCGATCATCGTAACATATATCTACAACAAGCAAGGTAGCCTGATAGCGGATAGAACATTGCACGCAAATGGAGATACAGCAATTGGTTATTATGATTATGATGACAATAAAAAGTGCACACTGGAAAGGAAGACTCCTATTAAAGGAAATGATGTAATGAAAATTGTAAGGGCATTTGACAAGGATGGCAATATGCTGGAAGAAACCTCGTACGAAGAGTTCAAAAACCTTCACTCACAAAAGAAAATGGAGTACCTGAAACCCGATAAACAGGGTAACTGGACGGAGCAGCGCATACACTGGCACGACCTGGGCACGACGGTGCTGGAGCGGGTTATTGAGTATTATCCCTGATGTGATCTGTGGTTACAGTTTGGGTACATAAATAACATATTTATCGCGGAAAGCCTCTTCGTTAAAGATATCATCTACCTGCCATGCCTGTACAATCTTCTGCAGGCCGGAGTCTTTTATTTCCTGCTGCAGGTCGCCGCCTTTAAGGCAGATGAGGCCGTTGGGTAGTTCTTCGCTTTTCTGGCCTTTATGGATAAGCGGGCTGATCCACTTCCATAGTTCGCCAAGGGGCGCCACAGCGCGCGATACGGCATAATCGAAGGTGCGGCCTTTTATGTCTTCAACACGGGTATGTACTGCAGTAACATTCTTCAGGCCTATGGCTGAGGCCACCTCGTTCACCACCTTTATTTTTTTACCAATACTATCAGACAGCATAAAATTGACCTCCGGGAAGAAGATGGCCAGTGGTATGCCCGGAAAGCCGCCACCGGTGCCTATATCCACTACTTCGGTACCCGGATCGAAATTGCACATAGCCGCTATACTCAGCGAGTGCAGCACATGGCGCTCGTACAGCGAGTCGATATCCTTGCGGGATATGACGTTGATCTGTTCGTTCCAGGTGGTGTACAGTTCTTTAAGCTGGGCAAATTGCTGCAACTGTGTTTCGTTAAAGTCTGCGAAGTATTTTAAGATTATGTCCAATGCCGGCGGTTTTTGCTGAGTATGAATGGTAAGAACGCAAAGTTATAGAGCATCCATCCTATATCGAATAGGGGAAGCAGAGAAATGATATTTTTTTCTTTCAGCCTGAGGGCAGTGGCTGCCCACAGTAACCAATAAACTATACAGCGTAAGGCCAGCAATGCCGCTGCTGTGGCAGCGTAGGGGGTAAACGCCAGGTACACAAAATATACCCATACCGCGGCCTGCGATATGCCGTAGGTGGCCAGCAGTGTCTGTACAGTACCCGCGTAATATTTGCCATCAGAGGTGTGGCGTTCCTTCTGCCGCATCCATGCCCTTAGGGTATCTCGGGTGTTGGAGTAGGTATAGGCTTGCGGGTGCATGACGAGGGCAAAGTTGTCTTTGGTGGCGTTCAGCTTTACCAGCAGGTCGTCGTCGCCGGTGGGTACCTGTGCCCAGTGCGGGTCGGCGTAGGTACGCAGGCAGGCTGTTTTAGTGGTGGCCAGGTTGCGGCCTATGGCCAGGTAAGGCTTGCCGGCCATGGCATAGGTGGCCAGTTGCAGCCAGGTGTGGGTGGTCTCCCAGCGGATGAAACGATTGAGCAAGCCGGGTTGCTGCACGTGGGCAGGGTAGCCGGCCACTATTGTTTTACCCAACGCAAGGGGGGCTACCATATAGGCCAGCCACTGCTGCGATGCCGGCTTACAATCGGCATCGGTAAGGAGTATCCATTCGTGGGTAGCGGCCTTCACGCCTACGCTCAAGGCAAATTTTTTACCCGCCACATCTCTTTGTGTCTCTGGCGTGATGATGAGTTCGCGCAGGTGAGGGAATTCCTGTTTATAGTCTTCGAGCAGAGCGTGTGTGCTGTCGGTAGAACAGTCGTTGACAACGATCACTTCGAACAGTGGTGTGCCATTGGCGTCGCGGTAGTCTTGTTCCAGCACCGCGCGGAGGTTGGCGCGGAGGTTGGCCGTCTCGTCTTTGGCGCAGATAACAATGCTTACCTGCCGGCGCTGCGGCACAGGCAGGATGGCAGCATTGCCCCGCAGGCGGAAGAACCTGGAGAACAGCAGAGCGGCGTATAAAAATTGTATGACCACCCAGCCCACAAAAGCCCAGAAGACAATGGCGCTGAACACAGGGCAAAGTAATGGATTATACTGCTCACGGGAGAGATTTGTGCAATAAAATTTCACGCTTGCCTTCGGCAGCGACTGTGTACGCCCATCTTTTAAAACAATGTTTGCCTGGTGCCAATCACCCCCGACATTTGACAACACGCCTACGGCTGGTCAAATATCGTCCCCTCTTTAGGCTACGCACAAAGGCCTGGCAAAGAGGGGAGTTCCCCACTTTTGGGGCGCAAAGGCCATTAAGCAGGCAGAGTGCGCAGAGAACATCTGAGGCGTAAAAATCTATTTAGAAAAGTATAAAAGTAGCCTGTTGTTCCCTGTAGCGAAGTTGATATAATAAAAAAACCTCCCGTTAAGAGAGGTTTATACTGCAATAACGTAATTTATTAGTAGCGTGTGTCCAGTGGCGTCAGGTTGCAATCGCATTCGTCGGCATCCTGGTGGAATTTCTTCAGAGGCCCGTCGACCAGGAAGTTTTCCATGCTGTTGTCTTCGTACACAATGCGGCTGATGGTCCAGTGGAAACGGTTGTCTACACAGATGAACAGGTAGCCAATGTTCTGTTTGTCCACCACATCGCCTTCTATTACGGCTTCGCGGGTAAGCACTTTCTGGTAGAGGGGAGAGTAGTACTGGTAATATATAGATTTTATTTTCTTGTCTGTATTGTTCTTTATCTTGAGCTTATACATCTCTTTAGCGCACGATTCGCAGTAGAAGCACTCTTTTGTGATGCTGCAGAGCCAGAAGAATTTTTTGTGCTGGAAGTAGTTATTGTCTCCGGCAAAGGCGGAAGAGCTGAACAGGGATGCGATAAGCAGTACTACAATCGTAAAGCGACCAAGCATATTTTGTTGTATTTGTTGGTTGTAGCGGGTTAAAATGCCCGCAAAGTTGCAAATATATAAAGCTGCGGGTATAAAAATAAGTGTTTTGCGTTTATGTTGGTAATGGAGGGTGGTATAAAAATAAAATTTGCGATGATGTGGCCAAAAGATATGAGAATGTGAATTATTTCTTATTTTTAGCCTTGAATAAATCCGCTTTTGCGAAAGGTGGGCTGCTTGTGTATGGCAACATGCGGGGGTGGTGCGCCGCATATGTAAGCGGCTAACGCAGAAAGAACTTAATAGCTTAATTATTTTTTATGATGAAAAACTATTACCCACGTTTGAAGAGTGTTGCAGGGAAATTGGTGCTGGCGGTTGCTTCAACTTTCATGGTTTTTAATAGTGAAAGCTCTATCGCTCAGGGACTTACGTCCACTTCATATTCGGCGGTGCCGGGTGCTACCATTACGCTTAGCGGTGGTAGTTTCAGCACGACGCTGTCTAATAATTCGGTATACTTCGGTGGTGTAAAAGCTACGATATTATCGGCCACTGCCACAGACCTTGGCGTAACTGTGCCCGTAGGTGCTTCTTACGACCGGATACGTGCCGCCAAAAATACTGCATCGTATGGGTGGGTAGCTACAACAGCTCCTTTCAATCCCTTATTCAATAACTGTTACGTTGCTGGATCCAATGCGTTCAAGCCAAAGGTAGATTTTGGCAGTGGGCTGCTGGAACCCTACCTGGCAGCCTTTGCAGATCTTGACGGAGATGGAAAACTGGATATGGTGGTAGCCAATCATAGTGCCGCAGCAACGGGTGCGTGTCTGTCTATTTATCGCAGTACCGCTACTGCGGGAACCATATCTTCAGCGTCTACTATGGTTGCTGCGACAACATTGAGTCTCACTGCTGGTGCGTCTAAGCCTACCAGCATCAGGTTCACTGACCTGGATAGGGATGGAAAACTAGATATCATCATTTCTAGCGATGGTGGTGGTGGCAGGATAGTAGCATTCAGAAATACAAGTACAGTGGGTACTATTTCTTTTGCCGCACAGCGCAGTATCCTAACTAACTATTCAAGTGGTGGTAAATGTTCTGAGATCGCGATCGCTGACTTTGATGGTGATAATAAACCGGATATTGCGGCTGTTATCAGGGGGGTTGATGGTGCGGGTAATGCGCTTGGTACAGATTCCGTGAAAGTATGGTTAAACAATATTATTACCCCACCTGCAGCCGGTTTTGCTGCATTGGGAAATCCTTTTTCGTTTGCTTTGCCAGCGTGGTCTGAGCCATCGAGTATTGCAACAGGTGATTTTGATGGAGACGGTGCAATGGACATCGTAGCCGCTAACCCTGACCCATCAGGTGCAGGCCCTGGTGTTTCCTCGGTTTCTGTGTTCAGGAATATTTCAACTTCGGGCACAGTGAATTTTGCTACCCGTGTTGACCTGGTATTGCCGGTAGCCGGCAGGCAGGTGATCACTGCTGACCTGGATGGTGATACTAAATCAGATATCATTGTTTCCTGTACAGACTATGGTTCGGTAGGTAATCTCTCTGTGTTCAGGAATACTGCTACCTCCGGTTCCATCACTACATCGTCTTTCGCGTCGCGTCAGGATATTTCTACTGCTCCCTTTATTAACCCGGTGGGACTTGCCGCCGGCGATTATGATGCAGATGGCAAGGTGGATGTAGCTGTAGGTATGTTGGGGGTAGCTGCGCTGGGCACACCTAATGGCCTTCGCATATATACTAATACTTCGGTTTCGGGTACTATCTCAATGGTAACTACCCCGTCTTTGTCTCTGACCCCCGGTACCGGACCGGTAGGGATAACTATGGCTGATGTGGATGGTGATAAAAAGCTGGATGTTATATCTGCCAATAGTACTGCCAACACTGTTTCTATTTTCAAAAATTTCGGCACACCCGTTACTGCGCCCATAACTGGTGATACGTCTATATGCATTTCCAGCACTACAGATACTTTCAAAAATGTTGTAACTAATGGTACATGGTCTTTGAGTAACACTACCGTAGCTACCGTAGATGCGGTAAATGGTAAGGTATTCCCATTAGCTACAGGGGTAGATACTGCTATATATACTATTGTATGTAATTACGACACGTCTATACAAAAGTTTGCATTCCATGTAGATCCTTTGCCAGTGGTATCTCCTATATCGGGGACAGCTACGACGCTGTGTGCCGGTACCAGCATCACACTTACAGATGCTACTACAGGTGGCACGTGGAGCAGCACTGCGGGCACCATAGCCACAGTAAGCGTAAGTGGCGGTATAGCTACTGTAACCGGACTTACTGCAGGCAATGCTGCTATTTCATATACACTTGCCAATGGTTGCGGCACGCAGGCGGCAGGTTATGCTGTAACCGTGAATGCAAGCCCGACGGCTATTACGGGAACTGCATTGCTGTGTACCGGTGTTAACTCTACCCTGGTAAGCAGCCCGGGCGGCGGTACGTGGACACCATCTACCGGCGCTATTGCCACAGTAAACTCCAGTGGCCTGGTACATGCGGTTGGTAGCGGTACTGTTACCGTTGCTTACACTATAGGCAGCTGTGCGGCTACAAGGGTAGTTACCGTATCTGCAGGTCCTATTATTTCGCCTATTACAGGTGCATCAACTACCTTGTGCCGGGGAACTAATCTTACCTTGTCTGATGCTACACCATTGGGTACATGGCGCTCAGCATCTCCGTCTATCGCATCTATCAACACATCGGGTGTGGTAAGGGGCAATGCTGTAGGTAATACTACCATATCTTATGTTGTTACGAATAGCTGTGGTACCGATTCTGTAGGTTATGCCATATCTGTAAAGCCGGTTCCCGGTCCTATAACAGGGGCATCGTTCCGTGTGTGTGAGACCCAGAGCGTATCGCTGAATGATACGAGCACTACAGGTACCTGGAGCGCATCGACAAGTGATGTATTGGTAATGGGTGCCGGAGGTACGGTTACACTTACAGGCTTGTCTGCGGGCAACCCTGTTATTTCTTATACTATGCCGGGCGGCTGTTTCACTACCAGCGCCTTTACAGTAAATGCATTGCCCGCAGCCCCTACAGGTGGTAATGCAGTATGCCAGGGTGGTTCTATAACGCTTTCTGATGCCAGCACACCGGGATCGTGGAGTGCATCAGGCCCATCCAGCGGTATTGTTACTGTGGGTTCATCTACGGGTGTTATCACGGGTGTTACGCCGGGTAATACCAATATTGTGTTCACACAAACCTCTACCGGCTGTTCTATAACACTAACTCCTTTTACAGTTAACCCAACACCTACAGCAATTGGCGGATCGGCCGTGGCGTGTGTGGGTGCCAGCAGCACACTTACCAGCACGCCGGCAGGTGGCGTATGGAGTGTAACGCCGGGTACTGTAGCTAATATAGACCCTGTAACGGGCGTGGTAACAGGTGTGTTACCAGGCAGTGCTGTGGTTACTTATTCATTTACCGCTACAGGTTGTTCTGTAAGCGGCCCTATTACTGTTGCTCCGTCTCCGGGAGCTATTGCAGGTCCTTCTACGGTGTGCCTGGGTGGCTTTATGACACTGACGGACACGCCAACTGCAGGTACATGGGCCAGCAGTAACCCTGTTGCTGCGCCGATCAATGCCATAGGCATCGTATCGGGTGCCACACTGGGTACTACAGTTATCTCTTATACATTGCCGAGCACAGGCTGCCGCGCTACCAAAACAGTTACTGTAACGCCGCCTCCGGCTGCTATAGTGGGTGCTACGCCGCTTTGCCCTTATACCAGCATAACGCTTTCTGACCCTACCACACTGGGTACGTGGAGCAGTAACAATATGGCAGTAGCTGTGGTGAACCCGACTACCGGTGTGGTTACCGGTGTATCGGGTGGTACAGCGCTCATCAGCTATATACTTACAGCCACAGGTTGCAGCGTTTTTGTACCAGTTACCGTACATGATGCCCCTGTAATTGCAGGTGCGCCAAGGGTGTGCGTAGGCTATACCAATCTGCTGACAGCTGATGTTACAGGTGGTGTATGGGCCAGCACTGATACCAATATCGCCAAGGTAGATACTGCGACCGGCCTGGTGCACGGCCGCACGGCAGGCTCTGTGACCATGTCTTACACAACACCGCCATATGGCTGTTTTGACACCATGGCTTTTACCTCTTACGATACAGTAGTGCCTACTTTGGTAATTACTGCCAGCCCTGTTATTACGCTTACAGGGCACATAGCATCTGTATGCCAGGCCACCTCTGTGACGTACACAGCGATAGTGACCAACGGCGGTGCTTTGCCGGGCTACCAGTGGCGCGTGAACGGCACTTTGGTAGGCACGGGACCGACATATACATACACACCAGGTAACAACGACTCTGTAAGTTGTAAGCTGACCAGCAATGCGATATGTGCTACCCCGGTAGTGCGCACGGACTACATAAAGATGAACGTGATAACACGACAAACGCCGATACTGAACCTGGCGCCGAGCATAGGAGGAGATACAACGTGCCTGGGCAGCCCGGTAACGCTGAATCCTAACCCGATATTCGGAGGACCTGCACCTACCTACAACTGGAAGGTGAATGGCGTGAATGTAGGGCCAGGCAGCACATTTACCTACATACCTGCCAATGGCGACGTGATAACTGTTGTGATACACAGCAGCTATGTATGCCCGTTGGTAGATACAGCTACAGATACACTGCACCTGACGGTGAGCCCATACGTAACACCAACTGTAACACTCAACGGATCGGATACAGCATGTGAGCTGTACCCTGCTGTATTTGTTGTGTCTCAGACGGGCGGTGGTACCAACCCAAGCTACCAGTTCTTTATCAATGGTACCCCGGCACCTGCGAGTACTGTTTCCGGCAACTCCATATCGTTCCTGCCAAACACGGGCGATGTAGTGAGTGTGACCATGACGAGCAACTTCCCTTGTGTGACGACATCTACAGTATCAAGTGCACCACATACTATTACTGTTGTGCCTGTGCCGATACCATCTATAAGCGTAGCGGTATACCCTGGTTATATTTTGGCGCCGGGTATGAATGCTACGTTCGTGGCTACGCCGGTAAACCAGGGCACTAACCCGAGCTACCAGTGGTTCCACAATGGCATTATTATTCCGGGTGCTACTAACCTGGCGTATGTGACCAACGTATTTGCTACCGGCGACGACTTTAAGTGTGTGATGACCACCAATGATATATGTAATCACATATCTGTTTACGGCTATGCTACTGTTTATGTTGGCGCCAATGTGGGTGTGAGCAATGTGAACAACCCGAACAGCCACATAGATATAGTACCTAACCCTACACGTGGTAAGTTCAGCCTGATAGGCAATACCGGTGTGGCCAGCAATGAAGAGGTGACCGCTGAGGTGACCAATATGCTGGGACAGGTTGTATATACGGTACACTTTACCACTATTGACGGAGCTATAGACCAGGCGGTGAACCTGGGCGACAACCTGGCCAATGGCATGTATATATTGAACCTGAGATCGGAACACCTATCTAAGACAGTACATTTTGAATTAGCGAGATAGTAAACTACCGATATAGCAGACGGCCCCGATATTATCGGGGCCGTTTTGCATTGGGGGTAACCTGTGGATTGTACAACAGACCGGTAGTGTAATTATTTATTTTTAAATAATTAATCGCGCATGTCTTAGTACCTTTAACAATTGGAAAACAACCTGCTTAATGTTTAGCTCAAAGGCCTTATCGTACTTAGGTACCCGTCTTATATTGTTTTTTTTAGTACTGGCATTGCCGGTAGTATTGCGTGCGCAGGTACCAGTGGTGAGCACTGTGATACCCAATATCGCGAAGCCAGGTGATACGGTGACCATAACCGGCTCCGGCTTTAATGGAATAGCTGCAAATAACGTCGTTTTCTTTGGTTCAGTTCCGGGTAGTGTTACCAATGCAACTGCCACACAGCTAAAGGTGGTCGTTGGTATGGGCGCTATTTTTGGCTCGGTATCTGTGCTGAATATTACAACAGGTAAGATGGGGTATCAACGCAATGGTAAGTTCCTGCCCTCCTTTCGCAGCGAATATTTCATCCAGGATACGGTCAATTTCAGGAACAGATCGTCATTTGCAACCGGCGGGCAGTACCCCTACATTACTGTCATAGGTGACCTAGATGGGGATGGTAAGCCGGACTTGGTAAGCAATAATAAAAGCAGCAATACCCTTTCTATTTACAAGAATGCTTCCACCCCGGGGTGGATAAATGGAGGATCGTTCACACAGGTGGTGCTGGACGCTGGAACGCCTGGCCTTTCTTGTGGTAATCAACCATCTAACGTGAGACTTGCAGATATTGATGGCGATGGCAGACTAGATATATTATCTACTCAATTGGGCACCGCGCAGATATCGGCCTTTAGAAATACATCAAGCACCGGTAGCATTTCTTTTGCCTCTCTCCAGGAGTTTCTTATTGCCCCTACCGGTGTAGCACCTTTTGTGATTGGGATAGCTGATTTTGACAATGACGGGCGACCAGATATTGCAGTGACAAGCAGGGATTCTCAATACGTTGTTATACTACGGAATACATCGGTACCTGGATCGATAAATTTTGCTATTGCCGGGTCTTATCGCACGGGGGCATCGCCAATAGGTGTATGCACGGGTGATTTTGACAATGATGGTTGGTTTGACATTGGCGTTGCTGATACCCAGGGGCATTCGATCTCTATATTTAGAAACCTGTCTTCTTCCGGGACGCTTTCGTTTGCTGACCGGTTAGTGTTAAATATGCCGGGTAACCCGATAGATGTGCAATGCGCCGACCTTGATGGCGACGGGAGGCTTGATGTGGTTACGGATCAGGTTGGATATAATAAACTGACAATCTTTAAGAACACATCAATACCCGGCACTCTGGATGCTACTTCGTTTGGCCCCGCGGTAGAGTTTAGTTCTGGTGTGTACCCAGCGGGTATCGGGATAGGCGACCTGAACGGGGATGCAAAGCCAGATATTGTAGTTGGTAATGCTAGTGGTAGTCACATATCTATGTTCCTGAATCATGCTGCCGGCGGAGCGTTTGATACTACCACACTTTCCAGGGCAATAGATTTCAATACGATTGGTTTTATTTTCAGCGCAAGTGTAGGTGATCTCGATGGAGATTCTTATCCTGATGTGATTGCTACCAATGCCAATGTCACAGGTAGCTTTCACGTGTTACGTAACTACCCACTCCCCCCTATAGATACTATTGCTGGACCACGATCAATATGTGTTACGAGCGGTTCGGTAACGTATACCGATGCGGTATCAGGAGGCGTGTGGGCTGTAAGTAATGCTGCAGTGGCAACAGTAGATTCTGTGACAGGCGTGCTGACACCGGTATCTGCAGGGACCATTACGCTGACCTATTATACCATTGCGGGTGGCGACAGCAACAGCCGCAGGCTTGGTGTTACGGTGGATGCATTCCCATCGGCGGCAGTAATAGCAGGTACAACTACTACAGTATGTACCGGTGCGCGTATAACACTGACGGATGCGGTTGCCGGTGGTATATGGAGTATCAGCGATCCGGCTGTGGCCTCGGTTGGAGCGGTTGTAACAGGCACTACGGTAACGCTTACGGGCGTGGGTTTTGGCCCGGCCACATTATCCTATTCGCTCACTAATACCTGTGGTACGGATGTGAAGACACAGGGTATTACGGTGAATGCCCCGCCAGATCCGGGAGGTATAATAGGTGCACGTTCAATATGTGGTGCTACAACAACCAACCTTACGACGGCCGGTGCACCTGGTGGTGTATGGACATCATCAGTGCCCTCTGTAGCTACCGTGGGTACTGATGGTGTTGTTCATGGTGTAAGTGCTCCGGGTGTTACCACTATTTCCTACACAGTATCTAATTCATGCGGTCCTAGTTCAGTTTCACTGTCATTCACAGTAAATGTTGCAGCTTTCGCGGGTAGCATATCAGGGCCATCGACAGTATGCGCGGGTGCCAGTACTACACTTACAGACCCTGCGCCCGATGGTGTATGGAGCAGCAGCGATACAACAAAGGCACGTGTGAACAGTACAGGTGTGGTTACGGGGGTATCGGCCGGAGCGGTGAATATAAAATATAAGGTTACTAACAGTTGCAACAGCGACTCTACTTCGTGGCCAATGACCGTGAACCCCGCACCGGTAGCGGGTACTATAACAGGTGCAGATACTGTTTGTGCGACCACCACAACAACACTGACCGTTAGCGGCGCCAGTGGCAGCGGTACCTGGAGCAGCAGTGCCAGTGCAATAGCATCGGTGAACAGTAGTGGCAGTGTGCGGGGCAACAGCGCTGGTGTGGCTGTTATAAGCTATAGCGTGACGAGCGGCCTTGGCTGTGGCACGGCAGTAGCAGCGCACACCGTATCGGTGATAGCGCAGCCGGTGGCGGGCACTATAACAGGTACGGCTACTGTATGTGCCGGCTTGCAAACTACCCTGGCCAATACGGCCGGTGGCGGTGTGTGGAGCAGTGGCAGCACCGGCATAGCTACAGTGAATGGCAGCGGTGTGGTGAGCGGCGTATCGGCAGGGAACGCTATTATATCTTATACGGTAAGCAACTATTGTAATACAGTACGAGCAACACGAACTGTGACGGTAAACGCACAGCCTAATGCGGGTACTATAACGGGCTTCAACACGATATGCGAAGGACAGGTGCAAAGCCTGACCAATACGGCTACTGGTGGCAGCTGGACCACAAGTGCACCATCTGTAGCTACGGTAAGCAATACAGGCGCCGTAACCGCATTGACACCGGGCAACACGACGATCACATACACTTCTACAAATACATGCGGTACGGCCACAGATACGCAGGCGATCACGGTAAATCCGCTGGCGGTAACCGGTACTATAACTGATACCAGCAGGTTTGTTTGTGCCGGGTTTACTTTGTCTCTAAGTAATACAGTGAGCACAGGTAGCTGGAGCAGCAGTAATACTTCTGTAGCTACAGTGGGGAGCACAGGCCTGGTAAGTGCTGTTAGCGGAGGTGTGGCTATCATATCATACTCTGTAACTAATGGTTGTGGTACAAGAAGCGATACGCAGGCGATAAGGGTGAACCCGCAACCGGACGCAGGTGCTATAACGGGTGGGTTTGTAGTGTGCGAAGGACAAAGCCTGACGCTGAATAATACAGCCATAGGTGGTGCCTGGAGCTCTACGGCGCCGGGCGTGGCCAGTATCAGCGCATCGGGCGTGGTGCGTGGGTTAGCTGGCGGTACAACCATCGTTAGCTATACTGTAACGAACGCTTGCAATACTGCGGTAGATACACAAATGATAACGGTAAATCCGCTGCCGGTAGTGAGTATTACTGCAGGTGCTACATCGGTATGTGCGGGTACGAATATAACCCTGACCAATGCTACGCCGGGTGGTGTGTGGGCCACGAGTAATGCTGCGCGCGCCACAGTAACCGGCGGTGTGGTGGCCGGGCTTGCCGCAGGTACGGTCATCATTTCTTATACCCTTACTAATGGCTGCGGTGCTGTTAGCGATACAATGCTGATAACTGTATTGGCCCAACCTGTGACGGGTACCATAACCGGTGCCAACAGCCTGTGCACGGGCACCAACATAACGCTAAGCGGTGCTGCCCCGGGAGGTACATGGAGCAGTAGCGATAATACGGTGGCCACGGTGGCCGGTGGTACGGTGCGAGGTGTGGCTGTGGGTGTGGCTGTGATCACCTACACTGTTACCAATAGCTGTAATACGGCTATAGATACACAACTGGTGCATGTGCAACTGTCGCCGGATGCGGGGCACATCAGCGGGCCTATAGGTGTATGTGCAGGTGGTGCCTCCATAACATTACATAACATTGCAACAACAGGCACCTGGAGCAGCAGCAATACAAGTATAGCTACGGTTAGCGATAGCACTGTGACCGGTATTACAGCAGGTAATACGATCATATCGTACACGGTGGTGAATAGCTGCGGTACAGCTGTAGATACGCAATTGGTAGTAGTGAACCCTTTGCCGGTTGCGGGCACGATAACAGGCGCTTCGGCTGTTTGTACGGGCACGAATATTACGCTCTCTGCATCGCTTACAGGTGGTGTATGGGGAGCTGCCAATGGGAATGCAACGGTAGTTGCCGGCGTAGTGCATGGCGTAACGCCGGGTATGGATACTATTACCTACAGCAAGACCAATGGCTGCGGTACGGACGTAGCTATGAAGGTGGTGACGGTAGAGCTGACACCTGTTGCAGGAACGATAGCGGGGCCAGCCAATGTGTGCGCCGGACAATCGGTGACGCTGAGCGAGACAGTGACGGGTGGTACATGGAGTGCAAGCAATGCCCGCGCAACAGTAAGTGATAGCCTGGTGACGGGCGTGAGCCAAGGTAGCGTGACGATCAGTTATTCAGTGAGTAACAGTTGCGGTGCAGTACATGCCACGCATAGTATGATAGTGGATACCTTGCCGGTAGCAGGTGTGCTGAGCGGGCCACCGAGTGTATGTACCGGAACAGATATCACTATAACAGCTTCTGTAGCCGGTGGTGCATGGAGCGCCACGAATACCAATGCTACGGTATCTGGCGGCGTTGTGAGTGGTGTGACGCTGGGTGCAGATACGATAGTATATACGACCACCAACATCTGTGGAACGAACTTTACTATCAAGGGTATTGTTGTCAATAACTCGCCTTACGTAGATACCATAGTTGGTGCAAGTGCCGTGTGCGAAGCTTCTGTAATATTGTTGACCAATACTATAACCGGTGGTGTGTGGACGAGCGCGGATACTGCCATAGCTACAGTGAATACAGAAGGTGTGGTTACCGGAATAGCAGGTGGTGTGACCACGATATCTTATGCGGTGACCACCGTGTGCGGCACAGCAACAGCAACGCATGCTGTTACCGTGAACCCATTGCCGGGAGCCGGAGTGATAACAGGGCCTGCGCATGTGTGCCTGGGCTTTGCCATTACGTTACATGACACGGCCACAGGCGGTATATGGAGCGCCAGTAATGCTACAGCTACTATAGCCGGCAATGTGGTGACCGGCGTAACACCGGGTGTAGACACAATAACATATACAGTTATTAATAGCTGCGGTACTGCAGTTGCAACATATGCGGTAACAGTGGACCCGCTAAGCGACACAGGTACAATAACCGGAGCGCCAATGGTATGCCAGGGTAGTGCCATATCTCTTACCAATACGGTAGCGGGGGGCACCTGGAGCAGCAGTGTGCCGGCCGTTGCCACGGTATCGGCCACCGGTGTAGTTACAGGCCTGCTTACCGGTGATGCGGTTATCATGTACACGCCGGGCAGCGGCTGTAATACAATAGCCGCTCATCATGCGGTATCGGTGCATGTAGTGCCTGCACTGGTGTCTGCGGTAACAGCACCTGCTATTTGCGACAGCACTACCTTCAGCTATGTAGCAGAGAGTAATGTACCTGCAGCCAGTTTGCAGTGGCAGCGTGCGGCAATAGCCGGTATAAGCAATGCAGCCAACAGCGGCAGTGGTGCTATAGATGAAGTGCTTGATAATACTATTCCTTATCCGGTAACAGTGGTGTACACTTATACAGTAGCTGCAGCAGGCTGTGCCGATACCGTAGCTGTGAGTGTAACAGTAAAGCCTACGCCGAAACTTAGTGGCAGTATAACACAGGCCACATGTGGGGCGGTATGGTTCAACTATACACCATCGAGCCTAACCCCGGGTACATCGTTTGCCTGGACAAGGCCTGCTGTGGCAGGTATTGTGCCGGCTACCTCTGGTGGCACAGGCGTTATACACGATAGCGTGGTGAATACGCTGGGTGGCAGCCTTACTGCCACTTATGTGTTCACGCTTACGGCCAATGGCTGCACAGGCACGGAAGATGTACATGTGGTGCTGAGTGAAGGTGCACATCAACCACATATCACTACGCACAGCCCATCTATATTGTGCGCGGCCACGCAGTTCCAGAACTTTGGTACAACAGATACCACGGCTACAGGTGAGCTCTTTACCTGGAGCACATCGGGCGAGGCTGTTTTGTGGGCCGCGGGTACAGGCCACCAGTATTGCCTGGTGAATTTTACAACAGCCGGCCTTGGCTGGGTATACCTGCAGAATACGCAGACATCATCGGGCTGCGCGTTGCGCGATTCTTTTGCGGTATATGTGACCGGAGCGGAGAATGAGCATCCGTCGGTGACGCGTTTTGAAGATGATTTTGTATGTGAGGCTAATAATGAAGACCACTACCAGTGGGGGTATGATGATGCCATAACATTGGATTCTATGCTGCTGGCCGGTGAGACCAATCAGAGTTATTATGAGCCGTCGCCTGACTATGCGGGTAAGTACTACTGGGTGATGACCACACACCATGGCTGTATGCAGAAGACCTATTATAATGTGCCTACGGCGATCATCAATATATCTGCCGTACAGATGGTATTGACGGCACAGCCTAATCCCAACAATGGTGCATTCAGTATAGTGTTGTCTGCTCCGGTTGATCAGCAGGTGCGCTATAGTGTTACGGATATGACGGGTAAGACGATCAGGGAATGGACCTCGTGGACAAACAGGCGTGAGCAACTGAACATGGATGTAGCACCAGGATTGTATTTTGTTAGTGCTACATCGGGCGGGCAGCAATTTACTGAGAAGGTTGTTGTGGTGAGGTAGGGTAAAGCGTATGATAAGATAGCGAACTCTTGTGCCAAAGAAAGTTGGATAAAAATCCGGACGCGAGATTGCTTTGTTCCCTGCCATGACAGAGCTCATGACCGTGCCGCACTTCGACCCTTCGGCAAGCTCAGGGTAAACTAAGCTCAGTGTGACACTATGTGAGAATAGAAAACGAATACGTCCAGATGTGGTATAATTACACGAACTGTATAGTGAGATAAAAAGTAAAGCGCCCTTGTGAGGCGCTTTACTTTTTATGTTCAAGCGAGCAGTTGTACTTCTCACTTTTGAGTTTTGACTTAGACTAGTAGTCCATGCCCATGCCGCCCGGCATACCGCCGCCCATTGGTGCGGCAGACTTAGGTTCAGGCTTGTCGGCGATAACACATTCTGTAGTAAGGAGCATGCTGGCAATAGAAGCAGCATTTTCCAGTGCTACGCGGCTTACCTTAGTTGGGTCGATAACGCCGGCGGTCAGCATGTTCTCGTAAGTTTCTGTGCGGGCGTTGAAGCCGAAGTCGGCCTTACCTTCACGAACTTTCTGAACGATGATAGACGCTTCAAGACCTGCGTTGTTCACTATCTGGCGCAGTGGCTCTTCGAGTGCACGGCGAACGATAGATACACCTGTCTTTTCATCAGCGTTGATCGCATCCACCTTATCGAGCGACTTGATAGCGCGGATGTAAGCAACACCACCACCAGGTACGATACCTTCTTCAACAGCTGCGCGTGTAGCGTGCAGTGCGTCGTCTACGCGGTCTTTCTTTTCTTTCATTTCCACTTCGCTTGCAGCACCTACGTACAGTACGGCAACACCACCGCTCAGCTTAGCCAGGCGCTCCTGCAGCTTTTCGCGATCGTAGTCGCTGGTAGTGCTTTCGATCTGAGTTTTGATCTGTGCAACGCGAGCCTTGATATTCTTCTTATCACCCTTGCCGCCAACAACAGTTGTGTTGTCTTTGTCGATAGTGATGCTTTCGGCCTGGCCGAGGTATGCCATTGAAGCATTCTCCAACTTGTAGCCCATTTCTTCGCTGATAACAGTACCGCCGGTCAATACAGCTATATCCTGCAGCATTTCCTTGCGACGGTCGCCGAAGCCAGGAGCCTTAACTGCAGCTATCTTCAGGGAGCCACGCAGCTTGTTCAGTACCAGGGTAGACAGTGCTTCACCATCTACATCTTCTGCGATGATCAGCAACGGACGGCCGCTCTGTACCACGCTTTCCAGTATTGGCAGAATGTCTTTCAGTGTGCTTATCTTCTTGTCGTAGATAAGGATGTATGGATTCTGCAGTTCTACGTGCATCTTCTCTGTATTTGTTACAAAGTAAGCGCTCAGGTAACCGCGGTCGAACTGCATACCTTCTACTACATCTACAGTAGTTTCTGTGCCTTTAGCTTCTTCTACAGTGATAACGCCTTCGTTACCTACCTTAGCCATAGCTTCAGCGATCAGGGAACCGATGTTAGTATCATTGTTGGCAGAGATAGAAGCTACCTGCTCTATCATCTTATTGTCTGCACCTACTTTTTTAGACTGTGTCCTCAGGTTATCAACCACAGCAGTTACCGCTTTGTCGATACCACGTTTGAGGTCCATTGGGTTAGCGCCTGCGGCTACGTTCTTCAGGCCTTCGGCGATGATAGCCTGTGCCAGAACAGTAGCTGTAGTAGTACCATCACCTGCGAGGTCGGCAGTTTTAGATGCTACTTCCTTCACCATCTGTGCCCCCATGTTCTCGATGCTGTCTTCCAGTTCTATTTCCTTTGCTACGCTTACGCCATCTTTAGTTACGGAAGGAGCACCGAATTTTTTCTCGATAACCACGTTACGACCTTTAGGGCCCAGGGTTACTTTTACTGCATCAGCCAGTATGTCTACACCGCGCTTCATTTTGTTGCGCGCTTCGATGTTAAAGAACAATTGTTTTGCCATAGTATTTAATTTAATTATTTGTCAATTCGGCAATTTGCCAATGAATGTTTTAAGTTGGATAATTGAATCGTATGAGCAATTGCCGAATCGGCTAATTGTCTCATGGTCAAATTGATCAGATAACGGCCAGAATATCGCTTTCACGCATGATCAGGTAGTCGTTACCTTCCAGGCTGATCTCTGTGCCTGCATATTTGCCATACAATACGGTGTCGCCGGCCTTTACGGTCATTGGCTCGTCTTTTTTGCCAGGGCCTGCAGCTACAACAGTTCCGCGCTGTGGTTTTTCTTTCGCGGTGTCAGGAATAATGATACCACCGGCAGTTTTTTCTTCAGCAGGTGCGGATCTTACAATAACCCTGTCGTGCAATGGAGTGATGTTAACGGAGTTGTTCTTAGCCATTTTCTATAGATTTTAATTGTTTAAGACAAATTTGTACCTGTACCGTATCAGTTTCTATGCCAGCCGTTGTTTTCGGTCATTTTTGCAGTAAGCGGGTGAGATGTATGTCATTCTGGGCAAATAGAGTAGCTACCCTTAGATGTATAAGGTAATATGCTAATGATATTTTGGCAGACATGGCTGACAGAGGAAACAAATTCTACAAGAAATAACGATAAGGTATTAAAATATTTTTGACCGGATGATTTTTTATCAATATGTTTGTCCTTTATTAAACAATTTATTTTAATTACAATGCAAGAAGGTACAGTAAAATTCTTCAATGAGACCAAGGGTTTTGGTTTTATCAAGCCAAATGATGGCGGACAGGACATCTTTGTTCACGTTTCAGGTCTTATTGATGAGATCCGTGAGAACAACAGGGTTTCTTACGATGTTCAGAACGGAAAAAAAGGTTTGAATGCAGTTAATGTAAAAGTTATCTAATCATATTCAAGAGATCCGTTGAAGAGATCCCGGCCCTGTGCCGGGATCTTTTTTTATAATAATATTCTTACTATTATGTGAAAAATTAAAGATCTTATGAAAACTCTGTTGTCTCTATTACTTTTTTGTTTGTTGGTAACTTCTTGTAACATTCCACGGCTGGGTATGCCGGTAAGCCACAAAGGCGTGCGATATGTAAAGACAAGTGATGGTAGCGTTGTGTATCCGGCTCAACTGTATAAAGAGCGAAAAAACATGGTCGCTGATGATAAGAAGATACCCCTAAAGGAAGTGGTGGCCTATTGTGACGGTACCGACAGTTTCCTGAGGTACAAAGATTTTCTTGCTGAGAAAGTGATGAATGGAGATATCAATATATACAACATGACCTTTACCACAACAAGCACACAATATACTCCTGCGATGGGCGGTGCTCCCGGTGGGTTCCATACATCGACACGGACAAGTTCCAAGATATTTTTACAGGGGTCATCGTCGCCGGCCTTGATGCTATTGAATTATAATAATGTAAAATCGCTGATCAAGACCGATGAACCGGCTTACAAATATATTTTGCAATATGAGCATGGAAGAAAGGTGGGTCGTATCTGGGGTTATTCCAGCCTGGCTGTGGCGCTCGGAGGCATTGTTTTGGCCGCGTCAGTAAATACTAAGGACCCGAGGGCGGGCATTGGGTTGGTGACTATGTTTGGCGGGGCTTTTTCCGGTTGGGCCTGCCTGGGCACGCGTGGGCTGAGGATGCAGTTAAAATTGCATAAAGCAATAAGTATGCATAACGGGATACTGGACCACTAGTAAGCGGACTGCGCATAGTAAGCATTTACCCTTTAATTTCGCAGCTACACATATACCATATTCGCCATGCGCGTTTACAAATTTGGTGGTGCCTCCATAGCCACCCCTGAGAGAATGAAAGCCCTGTTGCCGATAGTTACCGGCCAGCAAAGGCCTGTACTGTTGGTAATATCGGCACTGGGCAAGACCACTAATGCGCTGGAGCGTATAGTAGACAGTGCTTGCGCCGGCAACCTGGCTGAAGCCACCCGCCTGGCCGAAACCCTGGAACTGGAGCATATGGACTATGCGCGCGAGCTGTTGGATAATGCGCAATACATAAAGGCAGTAGCAGCACTGAGCCGTTACTTTGCTGAACTGAACAGGAACATCAAATTATCGGACAGGCACAAGTATGATATGAGCTATGACCAGGTAGTGTGCCTGGGCGAGATACTATCGACGGTGATGTTTGCACATTACCTGGAGCAGGTAGGCCTGAACAGCGAATGGGTAGACGCGCGCACTGTTATAAGGACAGATGATACCTACCGAGATGCAGCTGTGGACTGGGCTTTGAGCAAGCAGCAGGTGCAGGCGGTGATAGGCCGGAAGATGAAGACAGGGAAGACCATAGTGACCCAGGGTTTTATAGGATCGACGATACAGGGATTATCGGTAACGCTGGGCAGGGAAGGATCGGACTATACGGCTGCGATACTGGCTGCCATGCTGCAACTGGAGTCGGTGACAATATGGAAGGACGTGCCGGGCTTTCTGAATGCTGACCCCAAGCTATTCAGCGACACGGTGAAAATAGCAGAGCTCTCTTATAACGAGGTGATAGAGATGGCCTTTTACGGCGCACAGATCATTCACCCCAAGACCATAAAGCCCTTACAGAACAACAATATACCGCTATATGTAAAGTGTTTCCTGGACCCAACGTTGCCGGGCACTGTGATAAAGGCTGAGGTGAACGACGCGCAATATCCCCCGCTGATAGTGCTGAAGGACAACCAGGTGCTGCTGCAGGTAACATCGCGAGACTTTTCTTTTATTACCGAGGATAATCTGAGTAAGCTGTATGCCTTATTCCATCGCCATAAAGTGAAGGTGAACCTGATACAGAATGCAGCTATCAGCTTTGTGGCCAGTATAGACAACAGGGTAGATAAGATACGTGCGCTTACCGAAGAGCTGAGCCACGACTATAAAGTACTGAGCAACGAGAATGTGAGCCTGCTCACTGTTCGCCACTACACGCCCGAAGTAACAGACAAGCTGACCGCCGGCCGGCAGATATTGCTGAAGCAGGAGACGAGGAAAACGCTGCAGGTGGTGATGAAATAAGTTTTTATACTATTTTTTTATGTTAACCATAGCAGCCGGTTTTATAAGATGGCAACCGCACAATTTCGTATTTTTACCCCCTCATGCAATTTAAAGATGTAGTAGGGCAGCATGCTGCCAAAGAGGGTTTGATGAAGATGTGGCACAACAATGTGTTCCCGCATGCGTTGCTGCTGGTGGGTGCTGAGGGTGTGGGTGGGTTGCCGCTGGCACTGGCATTGTCACAGTTCATTTTCTGTACTGAGAAATCGGGTACTGACTCGTGCGGCAAGTGTGTGAATTGCAGCAAGGCATCGCGCCTGGAGCATGCCGACCTGCATATGACCTTCCCTACCATACCACCCAAGGCAGGTGTAAAGGGCATGAGTAAGCAATACATACAGCAGTTTCGCGAGTTCATCAAGGCTAATCCCTACAATTCTACTTACGACTGGCTGCAGTTCATCAACGCAGAAAACAAGCAGGGTAATATCACGGCCGATGAGTGCCGCGAGATAATAGATACACTGAACCTGAAATCTTACGAGGGCGGCAGGAAGATACAGCTGATCTGGCGGCCTGAGTACTTAGGCAAGGAAGGTAACATATTGCTGAAACTGATAGAGGAGCCTCCTAAAGATACGGTGATGATCTTCATTGCAGAGAACACCGATGATATACTGCCTACCATACTGTCGCGGACGCAAACGGTAAGGCTGGCGCCGATACCACCTGCAGATATAGCCCAGGCGCTTACCTATTATTCTGTTACCGACCCGACAAGGGCGGCACAGGTATCGCACATGGCCATGGGCAGCTATACAGAGGCGCTGCGCATAGCCGCCAATACCGAGAACGACCTGTTCCCTGCGGTGAAGGACTTGTTCAATTCGCTGTTCACCAATAATGGCCTGCTGCTGGTAAAGTTTGCCGACGATTGGTCGAAGATGGGGCGTGAACCACAAAAGAATTTCCTGCATTACATCATACAACTGATAGAGCAGACGATAAGGGCGCGTTATGTGCCTGAAGCGCCTTTGTCGTTACCAGACGCCGAAGCGCAGTTTGTACGAAAGCTGGCCGGCACCAAGACCAGCTTCGAGGCATTCAACGACCTGGTGAAGACGCTTACAGACACGATGTATTACATAGAGCGCAACGCCCATTCCAAAAGCCAGCTGATGGCCTTGGCCATACGCATGCAGTACATCATATCGGGCAGGACACTGCCGGAAGGCGTGTAAGAGGGAGTGAACAGAAACAGTTCGGGGTAACAGAATCATCTTGCGATCGTGAAACGATAGCAAGTGAGGATAAAAACTGCTCACCCGAAAAATATTAACTGTCGGTTATAGTTTTAATATTCAACAATTAATACATTGTGTAATATTCTTGTAGAACTTGTTACAGCTAAGGCTGTAGTTCTGTATGAATGCAACAAATGTGAAATATCTTGCACTTATATTAAACGTCTATGGTGAAGTATCTTAAAACAGCGGGCCTTTTGCTGGCTGTGGCTGCCGCGCAGCAGGTGAATGCACAAAATCTAACTAAATATATAGACCCGATGATAGGTACCGGCGGACATGGTCACACCTATCCGGGTGCTACGGTGCCTTTTGGTATGGTGCAGCTGAGTCCGGATAATGGCGACCAGGGATGGGACTGGTGCAGCGGCTATAACTACAGCAGCCCTGCAATAGCGGGCTTCAGCCATATGCACCTGAGTGGTACCGGCTGCGGCGACTGGACAGACATATCGGTAATGCCGCACACCAGCCTGATACCTGATACCGGACAATTCTTTAAGATACCGTACAGCCATAAGAATGAGCATGCCTCGGCAGGGTTTTACAGTGTAGGGTTGGATAACGGTGTTAATGTAGCCTTGACCACAACGGAGCGTGTGGGCTTCCACAGGTATGAATTCCCGAAGGGCAGCACGCCGTTCGTGCGTTTCCAGCTCAATTATTCTATTAACTGGGACAGCACAGTAAAGACGCGCATCATCAAAATAGATGATTCTACCATTGTTGGTTACAGGTATTCTTATGGCTGGGCCAATGTGCAACAGGTATATTTTGCGGCACGCGTGAACAGGCCTATCAAAAAATTCTACCTGTTCAATAGTGTGACCCACAAACAAGTGGCCATAGAGGATGAGAACGGCAAAGAGTACAACGGCGAACTGGAGTTTGCTGACATGAATGGCCAACCGCTAATGATGAAAGTGGCGCTATCGTCCGTAAGCTATGAGAAGGCGCTGGAGAACATGAAGGAAATAAAGGGCTGGAACTTTGAAGACGTGAGGAAGAAGGCCGAGATGAAGTGGGAGCATGAGATGGAGAAGATACAGGTGAAGACGATGGACGAAAAGGCCAAGCGTGTCTTCTACACTGCGTTGTACCACACTTGTATGGCACCTGTATTGTATTCTGATGCTGACGGCTTTTATAAGAATGCCAAGGGTGTTGTACATAGGATGAAGAAGGGTCACCGTTACACGGTATTCTCTCTGTGGGATACCTTCCGCGGACTTAATCCACTGCTTACCATCACACAGCCTGAGCGTAACATAGATATACTGAACAGTATGCTGGCCTTTTACGATGAGAATGGCCTGCTGCCGGTATGGGACCTCAGCACGTTTGAGACCAACTGTATGAGCGGCTATCATGCTGTGCCGGTGCTGGCCGATGCGGTGTTGAAAGACACTAAGGGACTAGATGCGGAACATGTGTTTGACGCAATGATAGCGAGCGCCAACCAGAAGCAACGCAGTACCCCAGAATACATGAAGTATGGTTACATACCTGCAGATAAAGGTGGTCACAATGTGACCCTTACAGTAGAATATGCTTACGACGACTGGTGTATAGCACAGGTAGCTAAGAAGCTGGGCAAAATGGATGCTTATGCGCAGTTTATGAAGCGTGCAGACTCGTGGAAGGCATTGTTTGATAAGCAAACAGGCTTTATACGTGGTAAGAAAGCAGATGGTACCTGGATGACCCCATTCGATCCATACATGGCCTCTACCGACTGGGAAACATCCATGTATGAGGAAGGTAATGCCTGGCAGTATACCTTCTTTGTGCCGCACGATGTACGCGGCCTGGCAACAGCATTTGGCAGCAACGAAGCACTGGGCAACAAGCTGGATTCGCTGTTCACCGTTAGCTCCAAGATCAACGGATCGAGCGCACCGCCTGATGTGAGTGGGCTTATAGGCCAGTATGCGCATGGCAATGAACCAAGCCACCATATTGCATATATGTACGACTTTATCGGTCAGCCCTGGAAGACACAGGAGAAGATACGCACCATCATAGAAACGCTCTATGACGACAAGCCGGAAGGTTATTCGGGTAACGAAGATTGCGGGCAGATGAGCGCCTGGGCGGTATGGAGCATGATGGGTATGTTCCCGGCGAACCCTGCCAATGGCGAATATCTGTTTGGCAGTACAGTATTTGACGAGGTGAGCATCAAAATGCCATCGGGCAAAACAATGATCATCAGGGCTAAGCATAACAGCAAGGCCAATATGTATATACAAGGCGTAACGCTGAATGGTAAGCCTTATTCCAAAACGTACATTACCCATGCCGAGATGCAGAAAGGTGGTGTGCTTGAATTTGCTATGGGCCCTAACCCGAATAAAAAGTGGGGTGCGGATAACAGCAACTGGCCGGCATCGGCAAGCAGGTAATTACCTGATCTGTTTTGTGCCAGCGAAATGTTATTTGGTATAGCCGAGGGATACCCGCCGCCATATCAATGCATTTTTTGTCAGCCTGTCCATATCTTCGGCCAGTTTATCCTGGTAGGCGGCAGCGTCTTGGTTGCCAGCATTATCCGGTATTCCGCGGCCTCCACCACCAGGAGGCCGGGAACCGGCGCTGTGACCGGCAGTGCTATTGCTGCCGCCAGCGGCCTGTGGGCTATTCATCACAGGCATGTCTGCAGCCCCAAGTGCCGGCATAAAAATGCCCACACTTACGTGTCTGCCTGAATCAACGTACAATATCGAGTCCTTTAGAAACAAGCTGAATGGCAGTGCTATCTCCCATATCATTTCATTAAGTTCATTGATGCCTGCACTCACCATTACCCCGTGCCTAGTGGCGAAGAATGGTGGCCTGAAGTTCCCATTACCCTTACAGAAGCCAACCAGTGCCATTTGTTGTAGTTGCACTGGCAGCACGGCCTGAAGCACCACCTTAGTGTCTGAAGCGCGATTGTTTTCTTTCAGCATATTGCTTTCCTGCGGCGCATCTTCCTGGTGTATGGCCGATGGTATTTGCGGCTCCGCTAACGCGATCAATTCCATGGTTTGGTTCTTGCCCGCAGCGGTATCTATGAAAAGTAGCAGGCCATGCCGTTCCAACTTGCGGATGCTGATCGCATCGCTGCTCTTAACAGTGATGAACAGCGTAGTTCTATTGTTGGCAATGGCGTACTGTATCTTGTTCTTATTATCTATGAACGGGTAGGGGACAGGCCATTCTTTATTGTCGCCATCAGCTACATAATGCATGCCTGGTGCTACAGTTATTGCCTGTTGTGATGCCCGGCGGGCAGTACCGCATGATAAAATAGTAATGCATACACCAGCCACAAACCTCATTGCTATTTTACGTTTCCAGTTCCCTCTCAGCAACCTCATGTTCGCATGTTTACAATAGCAAAACTATCAGTATTGCCGGCAAGGCAGGCGCGTGTTGCGACCAACGACTAAAAACATGAGATGGACTTAGAAAGTTCTGAAGGTAAGACGGCCAATTACATCTTTATATTGCTCACTTACCGGCAGTTCTAATGCCGAAAGGAATACACTGTTTTTGCGGATGGCTGTTATGCCGGTGCCGTTTACTATATAAGACTTATGTATGCGGTAAAACTGGTCTGGCGGTAACATCTCTTCTATTGCCTTCATAGAAATGCGCACCAATAGCGGGGGTGTTTTTTTGTCCTTAATGTAGTGCACCCGAACGTAGTCTTTTACGCCTTCCAGGTATAGTATATCATCAAGCATTATTTTCACCAGGCTGTAGTCAAGATTAAGAAAGATGTGATTGGCGGGGGCTATATTTTTCTGTTTGCTGCTGTGTAGCGACAAGGCCTTATTGGCCGCTTTTACAAAGCGCTCATATGGTACAGGTTTCAGAAGATAGTCAACTACATCCATTTCGTAGCCTTGCAGTGCATAGTCCTGGTAGGCTGTTATAAATATGAACATGGGTCTTACCTGCAGGCTGTTGATCAGCTGAATACCGCTAAAGCCCTGCATCTGTATGTCGGTAAAAACAAGATCTACCGGTGTTGTTTGCAATGCGGCAAGCGCGTCCATAGCACTGGTGCAACGCCTCACCAGCTGCAGAAAGGGGATGTTGCGGATGTAGTCTTCCAGCAGGTCCAGGGCTAGCGGCTCATCATCTACTATCAGGCATTTCAGCATCAGGCCATGTTTATGCCCAAAGTAACGGTATACGTTTCGTTATCGGGCATAATTTGTAGTGAATAGCGGCCCGGGTACAGCATATTTAACCGTCTTTTTACATTTGCCAGGCCTATGCCACTGGCGCTATCGGGCGCATTTGCTTTTTCGGTGTACTTATTTCTTACGGTCATGGTCAGCATTGTTTTGCTGAAGTGCAGGTGTATGAATATGGAAGGCCTGCCGGCAATACCCGTACCATGCTTAAATGCATTTTCTATAAAGGGGATGAGCAGCATAGGCTCTATTTCCATATGGGCGCTGCCTTCATCTATATGCACTATTGTGTCAATGTCTGCTTCAGCACCTATCCTGATGCGTTGCAGCTGTATGTAGCTATTGATGTAGGTGGCTTCTGTTTCAAAGGTTATCTTTTTTTCATCGGTCTCGTACAGCATATACCGCATAAGCTGAGAAAGATCTATGAGCATCCCTTCCAGCCTTTCGGAGCGTGCGCGTGCCAATGCAACCATGTTATTGAGTACGTTGAACAGGAAATGAGGGCTTATCTGCCAGCGCAGGAATGAAAGCTCTGATCGCAGGGCTTCTGTCTCCCGTTCTTTTTGTAATCGCTCTACTCTTATATTTTCTTCTACGAGGCTATAGCACAATGTAGCCAATACCACAATGAAGTATATGAACACCTCCATGAATATGGGCCCCCGGTGGCCGGTAAGCGCTTCTGCCAGAAACTTTACTCCAAAATAGTAACACAGTGCTATAGGTATCTGTATCAGTATATAACGCAGATATTGCTTGCTGCGTGCAAACAATGATGTGATAAAGAAGATATTGATGTAGAAAACCAGCACAAGTACCATGTCTGATATTACAGACAGGTGCAGCATCTCGGTGCTGTTAAAACTTTTATGCTGGTTATTCCAGCCGCCGGGAGGAACAGGGCCGGAAGGATGCATGCTGTCTGTTGGTGGTGGCATATGCTGGTGATGGTCTGTACTCCGCAAAAGAAACGGAATAGAGAAGAATAATATCCATCCCAGCAGGTGGGCCATAGGTACCAGCCAGCGCCAGTTACGCCTGCCTGTATATTTACCAGTTATGCTCATTGTTTTATTACAGTCATGTAAAGAGTATCAACGTTGATGCCGGTAAAGATACCTACGCCGTTAATGATGCCCGTGGACATAGTGTTAAGACTTTGCGAAGAAGTACTGCTGCTATTATATAGTAACGCATAGTCTGCGCTGATGCGATACAACACGATCCTGTGTGTGCCAAAATATTTGAATACCCGTTCGTTGATATCATAGCTGCCGGATGTGATGGGCGAGTTGCGGAATATCCTTCCCGTATCATTTGATGTTGATACGGTGTCGTATATCTTCACCGGATTGGTTTCTATATTTTCAACTGTCACAATGTAGTAGGCTCCACTAACATAGTCCCATGATAATTCGTTGCGACTACCTTGGTTGATGCCGAATAGTGATGTGCCGGTAGTTGTTATCTGTTGCATGGTAATGGATGTGAGCGATTCTGTAAAATTGGTAGGTTTTTCAGGAACAAGTGCTGATGCGCTAACCTGCCGGCCATTGTACACGAAGCTGATATCATATTGTTTGCCTGCCTGCAATATCATGGCCGTATCAGCATATGTACCGTTACCTAAGCCTGTCAATAAGTAGCTGCTATCTCCACAGGTCAGGGTCACTGCAAGTCCGTCCAATGATGGGGCATCATATGTTTGAGATGATGTAGATTGCTGGTGACCCAACTGGAGCGAGAAGTGGCGACCCGCATAAAGATAGGCCGATAACACGGGGTCGTAATTATATGCAGGTACTGTGGTCTTGCTACAGGAAATAAAGGCGAGCAGAGCTGCGGCAATTATTGTTTTTTTCATTGGTTATCGCATTTTTAGTGAGAGGGTAAGATTAGGCGTGAAGCTCAGGTAGTTCACGTTCGTCTCTATTACGCTATTATCTACTACCGTGAATTGTTTATACCACACGTTGTTTCTTGCATAAACATTGAACAGAGACAGGCCGATATAGCCAATATCCTTTTTCTTTTCATTGTAAAAATGATAGTTTACGGATATGTCCATTCTGTGATAGTCGGGCAGGCGCAGCGTGTTCTTTGAGGTGGTAGTAAAGTAGTTTTGTGTGGTGCCGTCGAGCAGGGTAACTGCATAGGTGCCTCCGGGAGCAGTGTATGGTTTGCCGCTGGCGTAAATCCATGTGGCAGCAAAATCCCAGTGCTTATACTTGTACATGCCCACCAGCTTTACCTCGTGATTGACATCCTGGTCGGCAGGAAACCAACCTGAACCGTATATGGGGAAATGGTACATGGTGCTGGCCAGTGTATAACTTGCCCACCCGGTAAACCTACCCGCCGACTTCTGCACCATGAATTCAATTCCTTTTGATTCTCCATTGCCGGTATAGAATGCCGTTTCGTAGTTGATAGAGGTAGCGTTTGCAACATTGCGTTCTGAGAATTGAGACAAGTCGCTCAACTGTTTGTAATAGCCTTCTATACCAAAGGAGTATCCGTTTTTTTCATAGCTGAGGCCGGCTATATAATGCGTAGCACTGCTTACAGGTACGCTGGTGCCATCGGCCAACACCCAGAATTGGCTGCTGCCCGCCGTTATGTCTTCTCGGGTAATGCGGTTAGCGAACTGATAGTATTTTCCGTATGCCGTTTTAAAGCTCAAATTTCCGGCTATATTGTAGTTTAGCGACAGGCGTGGTTCTGTATACGTTTTGTTGGTTGCATCGAAGTAGCTGAGGCGCACACCCGGGGTTATAGATACCTTCCCATCAAACAAGTTCAGCTTATCCTGTAGGTAGGCACCTGCCAGCAGGCCGGGATCATCCTTATCCAGCAGCAGCGATGTGTCGTTGTGAGAATACGAGTAAGTGATATCGTATTTTGTGCCAAAGGCACCAATACCTACCTGGTTCCATTTGCTGATGTTCCATTCCCAATCGGAACGTACGCTAAGATCTTTCAGGTTGTTATTTTCAAAGATGCCTGTCTTTGTGGTAGTGGTATCTCCCGGTCTGAAGAATGAGCCTGTTGTTACACGATCTCTGCTGCTCTGGTAGTTGCTGTAGCTAAGCGTTGTATTACTGTTTATGTTTTTCGACCACTTACGTAGCCATGCCAGGGCCATGCCGGTGTTGCTATATTTTGTTACGTCGGTTGTGCCGATGTTCAATGTAATGCCCTGAGCAGCAAGAAAAGGTGGTGTATTGATGGTGAAGCCATTGTTCAGATCGTCGCAGCCATTAAAGAAGCTGTAATAGAACAGATCTTTTTTTGTAGGCCTGAAGGTGACGCGCGTATTTACATCATAGAAGTATGATCTGGCTTTTGTTACACCGTCAGCACCACCGGGGCCTCCACCCGAGGGTTGTGATGCTGTGGTGTTGCGATTGAAGGAATTGAATATCCAGTCGTAGATAGGCCCTTGCCAAGATTTGCGCACTGCAGCCACTACCGAAAGGTTATCTGTTACGGGTATTTCGGTAAAGAGATTCATGCTCAACAAACTCAGATCGCCGCCTATATTGAATTGTTTGGTGCTGCCCTCCTTGCCTGTCATATCTGTTACACTGGATAGTCTACCCCCATATTTAGCATCAAATCCTCCCTTATATATTGTGGCGTCTTTTACTGCATTTGCGTTGAATGCGCTGAAGAAGCCATACAGATGATCGACCTGGTACACTGTAAAACCATCATACAGAACCAGGTTCTGATCGGGTGTGCCGCCACGCACATATAGCCCCGACGATGATTCGTTTGCCGCGCTGATGCCTGGCATTAACTGGAACGTGCGCATAATATCCTTCTCTCCCACATTTGGTATTTCTGCCAATTTTGACGGGGTCAGTTTTATGGCACTTACCTGTGTCATATTCATTTTGAACAGCTCTTCTTTCTTTCCTTTTATTATGGCTTCTTCCAGCATTTTTATGTCTGGTGCTATTCCTATTACCAGTTCGTTCTTATCCATGCCCTGGTTCAGTTTGATGCGTTGCTCTTTATACCCGGTAGCAGATACTAGCAGTGTCATTGTATCAGAAGGCATATCCTGGAAAACAAAAGCTCCTGCGCCATCCGAATTGGCCGACAATGATGAATGCTCGACCGAGATCACGGCATTAACTACGGCATCGCTGGTGCTGTCGTCCACAATATGTCCCTTTAACGTAAATGATGTATTAACGGGGGTGTATTTGTATTTGCGTTCGTTGGCAGTATTTACAGCCTTCGGTAGTAATATCTTATGCGGATGTTTTGCTTTTATATGAATGACGTTCAGACTGTCAGTGGTATAGGAGAGGTCGTTGCCGCGTGTTGTGATCTCAAGCGCCAGTGGAGCGGGAGTGCCGGTATACCAATAAGAAAATATAACAGAGTTGCAGTAAGCAGTGTCGTAAACAATATTAAGGCCATAGCGGTCGTGTAAGGTATTGTATACTGTGTCAAGTGTTTCTGCGCGAAAGTGCTCGTACACCTTTATCTTATCCAGCGCTGATGGCGTTTTGGGCGGATTTTTTTTAAAGATCTGTCCCCGGGTGGTTGCAGAAAGCACTAATAACAACAGCAGAATTACAACACGGTTCATTAAAGCGGTATGATTGTTAAAGCAATATTGGCAGGATAGCGTATGAGAATAATGCTTGCTGATGCGTAGGCCTAAAATATTGCGACGGAATGGTAAAATTCTGAGCAGCAGCTTTTAATTATACAATGGGTTTAATTCAATTTATTTGCTGCGTGTTGTATGAATCGTTGTTTGTTAATAGCTTGTGAAAACAAATCCTTAAAAAATAATTAAAATTGCTTTGTTATTTAGTTGTTAACGTATATTTTCGTTGCATAAACAATTAAAAATGGCATCAGAGTTCAAGAAATGGGAGTACAGGCAGGGCGGCCCTAACAGGCTGATAACCACGCCGAAGCAAACCCGCCCCATGCTGACGAGGAGTGCTTTGGAAAACTGTATACGCAACTATGCTTATACTTATACTGACAGTACTGCTGAAGAAATTATCATTAATAAAGTTTCGTTTTGTAAAGATATCACGATGACCTTGTCTGGTTCTAATAAGCTGGTTATCATCGAAGATTGCATTTTTCATGGCGACATGACGATCCATTGCCTGAAGGATGTAAAGATCATATTGCGCAACTGCCGTTTCCGGGGGCACACCAACCTGGCCAGCCAGAAACCCGGTGTTGTAGATATGAGAGACTGTGCGCCGACCCGCCGCCCTGATAACAGGCTAAGCCCGGACACTTACTACCTTTCTGATATTGCTACTCTGGATACGATCATCCTGAGTTAAAAGATATTCTGCTATTGCGTCACTATGGTTGAGGGGCCTTATGTGAACGCAATAGCAGAACCAAATTTTCTGCAATCGCTACCTTTCTTTAATTGCCGGGTGTACCTTTGTCAGCTCAATTCATAATCCATTGGACAGCATCAACCCGGAAAAACAGCAAATGTTCTTTAACCGCCTGCAGAAGGTGTGGAAACACATCAGCAAGCAGGCGCGCAGGCAAGAAGTAGCCTGTTTCCGCTTTTACGACCACGATCTGCCGGAATTCCCGTTTGCCATAGAATGGCTGAATGGTGATGTGCATGCAGCCGAGTATAAGCGCCGGCACGGCATGGAGGATGAAGAACATGCCCTATGGCTGGAAGCCTGCAAGCAGACCATAGCACAGGTGCTGGAAACAGATGCTGAGCGCATATTTATGAAGGTGCGGCAGCGCAAGGCGGGAAGGCAGGGGCAGTATGAGAAGTTCAACGACGAGAAAGAACAGAAAGTGGAAAGGATAGTGCCGGAGGGTGGGCTTAGTTTTATAGTGAACCTTACTGACTACTTAGATACCGGCTTGTTCCTCGACCATCGCATAACGCGGGGTATGGTGAGGGATGAGGCAAAGAGCAAGCATGTGCTCAACCTGTTTTGCTATACGGGGTCGTTCAGCGTGTATGCGGCAAGTGGCGGAGCAGCTACCGTAACATCCGTCGATATGTCGAAGACGTATATCAACTGGGCCAAGCGCAATATGCAGTTCAACAAGCTGTATAAAGATGAGCAGCACGATTTTATACATGCAGATGTGCTGGAATGGCTGGAATATATGCCTAAAGATACCTATGATATTATTGTGTGCGATCCGCCCACATTCTCTAACAGCAAGCGTATGGAAGATACCTTTGATGTGCAGCGCGACCACGTGATGCTGATCAAGAAATTGCTAAAGGGATGTACGGAGACCGGGCGCATCTACTTCAGCAACAATTACCGTAATTTTGTACTGGACCGCGATGCGATACCTGCAACTGTTGTAAAAGATATTACCGCTCAAACAACTCCATTCGATTTCCAGGGTAAGCTGCACCGTAAGTGCTACATTATTGAGAAGTAGTCTCTATAATGTCTTTGCCGTTTTCAGCAACTCATAGCTATTCTCGGGTTGGGGGTAATTGTTTTTATCCAGCTTTAATACCATAAAGTGGAGATGCGTTGGTGAGCGCTTTTGAGTAGCATTGGCACCACTGCGACCCACCGTGGCTATGGCATCGCCGGCGCTAACAATGTCGCCGGGTTTTACCAGTACTGTTTTATTGTGGGCGTAATAAATAAAGCGCCTCTCGGCAGGTGCATATACTGTTATGTAGTTGCCGCCGCGTTGGGGGCTGCCTGCTTTCCAGTCTGTCTCAACTGCAACAACAATACCATTGGTACATGCCAGCACCTGCACCTCTTTATGCGTTTTATCGTCAATGCAATCCTGGTTGGTATCGTGTATAAAAATATCATGTGCAGGATGGCCACCATGTTTATTTCCATCGAAAAAACTATAGCCGCTGGTGATATAGCCACTACCATTCTTTCCGCCTATTGCGTTGGCATTATATCCCGTCAGCGGGAATACCCAGCCGCTATTACTACCAGTTGTTTTATGCTTGTTATAGTACGCCTCAGCTTCGGGGAGCAGTTCATTTATTTTTTTTAGTGCATCGGCCTTATGTATGGTCTGGTCGCGGATGGCTGTGTTGAGCTTGTTCAGCTCTATGAACAATTTATCCTGCGCGTGGACCACGCTTGCTAAAGCAGATAGCAGTATGACGAGCGAAAATTTTAATGCTTTTATCACTTGTTATTTTTAGTCTGCAAACCGCATTACCTGGTCTGCATTAAAACTCCATTCCGGTGTGGTAATAGTATATCCATCTGCCTCGTACCATGGGCTGAGTGTGCTGTTGGATGGGTTTTCGAGCAACTGCATTTGCTGGGCAGGCATATAGCTTTGGGCCAGCAGATATATTTTACGCCCGGCTCTGTTCATGGCCACATCCATTATCAGTTCGGCATGGCCGGGGCTGCCACCCTTTATCAGCACATCGCCCGGCATTATCTCTTCGTACTTTATCTTTTTCAGCTCACGGCTTAGCGATAAGGTGCCGCAATAATTATACACCATATCCATATACTCTGTAAATGTAGCATAGGTGTCTGATGGAGCTTTGCTTTTCACCCAGGTACATTTGTTGCCTTTTACGTTTATGCGATAGCCTTCTTTCCACTTGCTGTATTCGGCAACAAAGC
The DNA here is from genome assembly GCA_947455215.1 of Chitinophagaceae bacterium. Taxonomy (GTDB): domain Bacteria; phylum Bacteroidota; class Bacteroidia; order Chitinophagales; family Chitinophagaceae; genus Flavipsychrobacter. Next base: position 45,307 of record CANGNA010000005.1, on the reverse strand, counting down.
CGCTGGTAAAGGTGAACTTTATCTTGTCATGCATATTGTTTTTATACAGGTAGTCTGCACGAACGTGCATCACTACATCAGCGCATTGCTGCAGATCCCTGGTGCCGATGTTCATATCCACTACCGCTACATATATGCCGTGGTTAGGCTTTTCTTTGCCGTTATAATAGTGTACCGGTGTGCCATCGGGTAATAAAGGCAACTGCTGCACATAGGCGCCGAAAGAGCCCTGTGGTGGCTGCACACGGATATAACCTTCAGGTAAAATGACGCGCTGCCTTATGGTGTTACCTTTGGGGTTGATATTGCGATGCTGTGCATCTGATGCCATATTACAGGCTGTCAACAACATTAATATCGTGATGCTCTTTTTCATAGTCAACTAAATTTGGCCCGTCTTTTGCTACATTTACAGCTTCAAAACCTATGCTCTGAGTATGAAAGTTACAGGATTTACCATTATACGCAACGCTGTTAAGTACGATTTTCCTATTGTCGAGGCTATTTGTTCAGCACTGCCTCTTTGTGATGAGTTTGTGGTGGCCATTGGCAACTCTGACGACGACACTATTGGCTTGATAAAGGGGATAGGATCGGATAAGATACGTATAGAACATACCATTTGGGATGATAGCCTGCGCGAAGGCGGTACGGTGCTTGCTCGGGAAACAGATAAGGCATTTGCCATGATATCGCCGGATACGGACTGGTGTCTGTACCTGCAGGCCGATGAGATCATACACGAGGCAGACCATGATAAGATACGTGCTGCCATGCAGCGCCATAAGGACGACAAACGAATAGACGGACTGATATTCGACTACCTGCATTTTCATGGCTCCTACAGGCATATCTCTATCGATCCATCGAACTTTAAGAGTGAGGTGAGGATCATCAGGAATAATAAAGCCATTTATTCTTACCTGGATGCGCAGGGCTTCCGTAAGGGCGACAGTGTGAAGCTGGATGTAGCGCACACCGGTGCCCGCATCTTCCATTACTCGAAAGTAAAGGACCCGGCACTGATGCAGAAAAAGCATGTAGAATGCTCCCGCTATTGGTATACAGACGATTATATTGCTGATAACCTTACCGGTAAGGATGAATATGACTTTGCAGATTGTTTGCTGTCCATTTTTAAGGGCACCCATCCGGCGGTAATGGCACCGCGTATAGCGCGTGCGACATGGGTATTTGAACATAACCCATCCGACAATAAATTCTCACTAAAAAAGCGGCTTAAGATATTTGTCGAAAAGCTGGGCTTCAATGTAAGCTACCAGAACTATCATAAAATAGCATAGCTCCCCATAAGAGAGGAGCTACGCTTAATGTGTTAGCAACAACTATCTGTGTCCATGTCCGTGGTCGCCGTGATCTTCATGACCGCGACCGCCATGATCTTCGTGTCCACGGTCGTGGCCGGGGTTGTCTATATGGCCGGGAGGTATCCGCATACCCCCACCACGGGGCGGCATAGCCTGGCGTGGTGGTTCCGGGTGGTGCTGTACCCAAACATTGTGCTGCGGATGGCCGGGGTTGACGAAATACCGCTCATCGCGGGCATCTCGGATGAACGGCTGGCCATGGCGTCCCCTGTAGGTGGCGTATTCACGTACGTACCTGTCGTGGTGCATCCATGGGCGAGGCTCGTTGATCACTACCTTATATCCATTATATAGATCGTAGTTGCGATACCGTGCCGGCAGGTAGCGGCGGGTAACCCACGTGCCACCTTCGTAATAGACATAGGTACGATGCGGAACATCATAGTAGGCATCAACATCGGGTATATAATAATATTGCACATAATCGTAGCCCACCGGGCCCCACAATGGCTGCGTGCCAATATTTACATTCACGCTTACCTGGGCATCTGCCTTGTAGCCGCTACAGGCGGCAATAAATATGGCGATAAATAAGAACTGCTTTTTCATATCGTTACGCTTTGTAATTACTACTACCTGTTCTAAAAGCGTGCCAGCCTTGCTGGTATCAGAACGGCGGGCGTTAATGTTACGCCAATGCCATAATTGTCCATTTATAGAAACTTTAGCATTACATTATCAATATTCCCAATCAATTTCCTCATTATTGCGCCATTGGCGTTATTTTTGCTGGGTCAAAACTACTTATGCGAATATCTAAAGAAGTGAGGACCGGCCTGCTGGTTACCATATCACTTGTTATTCTGTTTGCCGGCTTCTACTTTTTGAAAGGTTCCGACATCTTTTCGCAAGACTACGTGTACTATTGTAATTACTCATCAGTTGATGGTTTGCAGAATGCTGCTGCCGTGGAGATCCGTGGCCTGGCAGTAGGCCGCGTAACAGCTATAGAACTGGACGAAGACCGCGGAGTAAAAGTGACCATTGTAGTGAGCAAGCGTATAGCTATACCACAGGGTACCGTGGCTACGCTTGTGCAGGATGGCCTGCTGGGCGGTAAGCTGATACGACTGGACATGGGTAAGGGTCCGTCGGTAGCCGAGTCTAAATCGACACTGGCAACAGCGCAGGAGGCAGGCGTAGTGGATGAGATCACCAACCAGGTAAAGCCGTTGATCACCTCACTTAAGGCTACGGTTGGCTCGTTGGATACTATAGTGGCCAGTGTGAATATCGTATTGGGAGAGAATAACCGTAAGGGTATACAGGGGGCAATAGCATCTATTAACAAGACCGCCGAAAACATGTCGGCACTCAGCAGTACGCTGAATGATGAAGCAGGAGAGATAAAGTCGATAGTACACAATGCTAATTCATTCTCTGCTACATTGGCTAAGAACAATGATACGATCAGCCGCATCATGTCCAACTTCAGCCGCACGTCAGACCAACTGGCACATGCGCCTATAAAAAAGACATTTGATCAACTGGAAACAGCTACTACGCAGTTCAGCGGTATAGTGAACAAGATAAATGCGGGCGAGGGTTCTCTTGGCCAGATGGTGACCAATAAAGACCTGTATAATAATCTGAACAACCTGCTGAGCGATCTGAAGTCTCATCCTTCGCGCTACATCAACGTAACCGTTTTTGGCAAAAAGAAGAAAGACTAAACACAGGGGTAACAGTACTATAGTTTGAAGCATTTTATACATCATACACTTACCGCGATCTTTTGCATTTGCTGCCTGCTGGCAGGACATGCTGCCTATGCGCAAAAAGATACTGCTGATAAGATAACCATTCACATCCTCAGGAACCGGGTAGTGACTTTTACTCATACCGATACCGGGGATTACTTTCGTTTTATAGGCGATGTGGTGATGCAGCAGGGAACTGATACGCTGTATTGCGATAGCCTGTACCAGAATAAGACAACCAACATACTGCAGGCCTTCAGCAATGTGCGCATAGCGCAGGCTGATGGTACACAAGGTATGTGCGAATACCTGCAATACGTATCGGCAAAGAAAGAAGCCCTGATGATGGGTAATGTGGAATTGACCGATGGCAAGAACCGCCTGTGGTGCGATGAGCTGACCTATAACCTGGGCTCCAAGATAGGCGAGTATAATAACACCGGTACGCTACAGGCAGATTCGACAATAGTGACGAGTAATCGCGGTGTGTATAACGTGAAGAGCAAGGACGCGCACTTTTACGGCAATGTAATAGTTAAGGATCCGCAGTACCATACTAAGTCGCAGGATATGTTGTATAATACCGGCACCAAGATGACGAAGTTCTTCGCACCATCGCTGGTAGTGGGTGATAGCGGGCGCACCATACTGCAAACCAGCAGCGGCTATTATGACAACGAGAATGGCATAGCCGGCTTTGATAAACCATCGTCGGTATGGTATGATGGTAGGTATATAGAGGCCGATAGCCTGTATTATAACAAGAAGCAGGGCCTTAGCTACGCCTACGGTCATGTGATAGCGGTAGATACAGAGCATCATTCCACGCTCTATTGCGGTAAGACCATTTACTATACCCGGAAGCGCGTGATGTGGGCACTGATAAAGCCTGTACTGCAAACAGCTAATGGTAAAGACACCTTGTATGTACGCGCTGACACTTTCTATTCTGCACCGATGGTAAAAGCTCAGCCGGGCAAAAAGCCTGCTATGATTGCTGACAGCGTTGTTGCGCCGGTGAAGGCTAATGCGGTAACTGCAAAAGAAGATAAGAAAGGTCGTAAAAAGAAGAAAGAACCCGAGGTAGCCAATGTAGCGGTTGACGATACTGCTGTAGCTGATTCTACGGCACCGTTGTACTTCTGTGGTTATCACCATGTGCGCATATTCTCAGATTCGTTGCAAGGGGTGTGCGACAGTATCGTATATACCGAAACGGACTCTACCATCCGCATGATATACAGCCCGATAGTATGGGCGCGTAAGAGCCAGGTGACAGGCGATACCATAATGATGACGCTCGACAGCAACAAGATCAACAGCATATACGTGCCTAACAATGCCTTTGTCGTATCGTTATCGGGTCCGGAGCAGTCGAATATGTACGACCAGGTGCAGGGTAAAACCCTCAAAGGCCTGTTCAAAAACAATGAGATCACCGACCTGAACGTATTCCCTAATTCTGAAGCTATTTACTATGCCAAGGATGATAGCGGTGCCTACATTGGCGTGAGCCAGGCAAAAAGTGAACGTATGCGCATCTTCTTTAACGACCAGAAGATAACCCGCATATTGTTTACGCGCGATGTGCACCAGACCCTTACACCACTACAAAAGGCAGACCTCCCCAATACACGCCTGAGCCGTTTTAGATGGATTCCTGAGCGCCGGCCAATGAGCAAGGAAGAGCTGTTTGATTAGCGCTGTTTTATTGTTATGCGCAGTTCAGCCCTGTTACTGCTGGTTCCCGAACAGTATTTTCCCTTTTATTTTCACGATGTCAGCAATTTAGCCGCCTTTTTAACCAGCTACTACAAATATTGGTGGTTGCTTTATAGATAGTTATCTGTTGTTTTACACTGGGACAACTTACTAAACCGAAATAATGAATGAAAATGTGACTCAGGGGGTCAACCTGGACATGTTGCGTCAGCGTGCGTACAATTTGCGTTGGGCTACATTGCCTGCGGATGTGATACCATTTACTGCGGCAGACCCTGATTACCCGGGGCCGGTGCCAATAGCTGAAGCGCTGGCAAGATATGCCTCCGATCGATACTGGTCTTATGCGCCTGCTGAGGGCATATTGCCTTTCAGGGAGAGTATGGCCAGGTTTTATAACGAGCAACGTAATGTTCCTGCCCATACAGATCGAGTGATAGCTACAGACAGTGCAGCTTATGGCATTTATGTGGTGTGTAAAGCAATGCTGAATAAGGGCGATGAGGCTATAATCTTTGATCCTGTCGATTTTCTTTTTGGGTATTCTATAGCGCAGATGGGCGCTACTGCGGTAAGGTATGCCACGCCGCAAACAACAGCCGAAATGACGTTTGACGGGCTGGAAGAACTGATAACCGCTAAAACAAAACTCATATGCCTGTGCAATCCGCTGAACCCTACCGGTAAAGTATTCAGCAGGCAGGAATTGACGGTGTTGGGGGAGATAGCTGTGAAGCATGACCTTACGATACTTTCTGATGAGATATGGAGCGATATCATATTCGCGCCCTATTCGTTTACCAGCATAGCATCGCTTGATGAAGCGATAAGAAAACGCACCGTAATTGTTACAGGATTCAGCAAGACATATGGTCTGGCCGGCCTGCGGATAGGTGCACTTACCTCGTTTACCGATGAGATGCATCGCAGACTTATGGATGCATCGCTGCATAATGCTACTATACACGGTGCCAACACAGCGGGGCAGATAGCAGCTGTGGCTGCGCTTGACGAGTGCAAGGATTGGGTAACAGGTATTTTAAGGCATCTTACGGAGATGAGGAACCTGTGCACAGTTGGGCTGAATATCACAAAGGGTGTGATCTGCCAACCTCCGGAGGGATGTTATGTGGCTTTTGCCGACATCACTGCTACCGGACGCTCCAGCACAGATATAGCTGAGCTCTTGATGAAAGAGGCGAGGGTGGCAGTTGTGCCGGGTAAAGAAGAGTGGTTTGGACCCGGTGCTGAAGGTTATATAAGGCTATCGTTTGCAACGAACAGGGAAATACTGGCCGAAGGATTATACAGGATAAAACAAACATTGGATAGCTTATGAAAGTAGTTGTGATAGGCGGAGGTATAGCCGGAATTACCGCAGGCGCCTTATTATACAGGCAGCAGCACAATGTTGTGGTATGTGAAAGGGAGGCAGGTATACCCGCCAGGGGTAATGCCTTCCTGATGCACAATGATGGTATTGGTATCCTGAATGAGCTGAAGAAGATAGACAGGAAAATATATATGCCTTTGCCCGGGAAAACGATCAATAAATTCGTTTTAAAGCGCCCGTCCGGTAAGGAGCTGATGAATATGAAGATAGCGCCGTGGCAATGTATCAAACGTTCTGAGTTCATTAACTTTCTGTATTCACTTGTTCCGTATGATATCGTAAAAGAGGGTAGGGTATTTGACGGATTTTTGTATGAGAATGGCAGAGCGGTCGCTGCTGTATTTCAAAATGGTGATATAGAGTACGGTGATGTTTTTATAGGTGCAGATGGCAGCAACTCTCTTGTAAGGAATAGTATTTTCGGTTCCACGGATTTTACCCCTGTAGAGGTAAAGGAGGTTGTGGGCGTAGCACGTAACGGCAGAATTGTTGGTGCGTATAAAGATACCTTTACCAAATTCCAGAGTAATGTAAAAGGTATAGCATTTGGCTTCATACCTACCAGCGATGACGAGGTGGTCTGGTTCATGCAATATGATCCTGCTATAGGCGATATTACAGAAAAGTCGCCGGAGGCATTAAAGGCTTTCTGCCTGAATATGACACGGCGTTTTCCGGATGTCGTCCGTGAGGTGATCGAATCGGACGATTTCAGCAATACCTATGTCTGGTTCACCCGCGATTTTGATCTGCTGCCGACGTTCCACAAAGAAAATGTAGTACTTATAGGCGATGCTGCTCACCTGGCATTGCCGTTTACAAGTGCAGGAACTACCAACGCTATACGCGATGCCAAGGTACTGCTGGAAGCCATGGCGGAGTGCGATACGCTTGAAGAAGCGTTCAGAAAATACTATTTGTCTAGAATTACCGATCTTTCTGCTCAGTTGAGCATGGGCCGTAAGCTCAAGGCCAATTTTCTTAATCCTATGCAGGTAAGTGAGGAAGATATTTCAGTCCCACTGATCTATCAGAGCGGCCCGGTGCAGGGTAAGCCTAAAGAGAAGGTCAGGATGTTGTACTTCTCAGATCCTATCTGTTCTACTTGCTGGACAATTCAGCCGCAGCTTCGCAGGCTGCAACTGGAGTATGGTGATTGCCTGGACATTAAGTATCATATGGGGGGCTTGCTGCCATCGTGGGAGAGCTATAGCAGCGGTACTATAAATGAGCCTATAGATGCTGCATACTACTGGGAAGAAGCTGCTGATATTTATGACATACCGATGCAGGGCGATGTATGGCTGCAAGATCCGCTCAGATCATCTTTTCCCCCTTCGGTAGCATTTAAAGCAGCCCAGAACCAGGGCGCTGAAATGGCCATCTCTTTTTTACGCCGGGTGAGGGAAATGCTGTTCCTGGAGAACAAAAATATAGGCAGGTGGGAGGTGATGCGTGATGCCGCATTTGATGTAGGGCTTGATGTGGCCCGGCTGCGGCGAGACTATGAAGGGAATGGGGTGGTATTATTTAAAGAGGATCTTGAATTGGCCCGCCAATATGACGTGAGCTCCTTTCCAACTATATTCTTCGTATCCGGAGATAAGGTGGTACGCGTAAAAGAATATCGCTCTTATGAAGCCTATGAACAGATCATCAGGCAATTCATACCGGGAGCTGAAAGAAGGAAGTATGAAAAGGAACCTATGGTGCTGTTCGAGGCGTATAATACTATGTCTACAAAGGAGTTTGCCTATTTCATGGATATATCGACCCATGAAGCGGTAGACTTGCTTAATGATCTTTACCTCCGTGGGCAGATCGATAAATACGTTAGCCGGAACGGATCGTTATGGAAAACGAATATGGAAGTATAAGGCTTAGGGTATGGTTATTGGTCCTAGTCTGCCTGGTCGGTAAATCGCACAAAAAAGGTAGTGCCTTCGTCGGGTTTGCTTTCCGCCCATATTTCGCCGTTCATAGCTTCTACCTGGCTCTTGGTCATGAACAAACCAAAGCCTTTGGCCTGGGGATGCTTGTGAAATACCTTTCCTATCTTAAATAACTTATCGCCATACTTAACCATGTCTATCCCCTGTCCGTTATCTGTTACAGATAGGATAACATCTTTCTTGTCTCGTATCGTTTTTAGCTTCAGTTCCAGCGGCCTTACCGGAGACTGATATTTAATAGCGTTGCTTACCATGTTCAGGAGTATGCTGTCCATGTACCTGGAAGGGAATCGTACTTCCGGCGCTTCAGAAAAATCTGTTTCAATAACAGCGCCAGATCTGGTAAGCTGCACCTGCACGCTTGCCAACACCTTTTGCAGACAATTGTTCACATTATTCAGGTCTGAGACAATATCTTTATTCTGGCTTACCTGCAGTGATTCTACCAGTTCATCTAAAGTACCTTGCACGTTGGTAAGAGAGGGCTTTATATAAGCCAGTAACTCTTTTTGCTCATTGATATCATCCGATGCAGTTATTAACTCAACAAGCATACCTATGTTGGAGAGCGGTGCACGTAAATTGTGTGATATGATATTGCAAAAGTCTACAAGCTGAGTGTTCTTGATCGTGAGTTGATGGAGGAGTACTGTCTGTTTTTGCTCCAAGATCTTCCGATCCGTAATGTCCATTCCGAAGCCAATCACCATCGTCAGTTGCTGTGCCTCATCATATACCGGGTAGAATCTTCTGAGGTGGGTTATTGGCTCTCCCTCCGGATTAGTGATCGTGTCTTCCCACTTTAGTGTCTTCCCTGTTTTCTTGATGTCCAGGAACATTGCCCTTCTTGTTTCCGCCACGGAGACATCCCTGTTGCGAAACCGGCAATAGTCAAAATCATCTTTGCCAACTATGTAATCACGTAGTTCTTTGTCTGATATAGCGCCGGGATTTACAAACTGGTACTTATGTTCTGCGTCAAATACGGCAATATCTATTGGCAGGTTGTTAAGTATGTTCTCATAAAATGTCCTTTGTTGCTTAAAGGTCTGTTCCGCCTCCGTTAGTCTGTTATTTTCGTCGTGTCTATCGCGTACATATGCTACCTGTAGTTTATCGTCCCATATTTCTGTTAGTTGGGCAGCCAGTAAAGCCAGTGTTGAGAGGTCGACCTTGGTATCTATTGCTGCCTGGTCGCTCATAATGCACAAGTTGGCGATCAGTCCTGATCGGTGGCTGATCACAGGTACTGAGGCAAAGGAAAGCACATTGAGGTAGTCGGACACAAGTGAATTGTTGGAATGTAGCGGATCTGAAACGGTGTCCGGTACAAGAAACGTTTCATTAAGGCCGACAGGTAATAAGCTGTTATGTTCATCAAAGAAAACATCCTGCAACCCATTTTTTCCAAGAAGCAGCATATGCGTTGCATGAGGGAATGCCAGCGCCGACATACCGACTTGTGCAATTTTTTGCGCCAGGCCAAGTATATTGGCAATGTTACTGCGCAGATCGCCGTTGGTCAGTACATCTTTGTAAAGTGCATCGTTGTAATGTTGCATAGCTTTGGAACAGGCAATCGATTGTTTATGATTTGTAAATCAATTAGTTATATTGTTAGCAAATCTAATGCAGTGTTGTATATGTTTTCCCACATGTGTTGGTAGGCATGTTATTAATACAAGGAATTAAATAACAAATGCCCACCAACCGGTGGGCATTTGTTATTTAGCTAATTTTTTTTGGTCGTGCTAACCTTGTTTTACAGCGCTTAACCCTGGGGCGTAAACTTTACAACCTTATTTTTTTGCGGCTGCAGGCTGTGCAGGTAAGTGTAAATCGCGGCAAGATCGTCTCGCGTCATGTTGCAATACATGTTCCACGGCATCAGGCTATTGAAATTATTCTTAGTGATGGCTTGCGGCTTGTAGTTCGAATCGGCATACATCTTGAACCTGTTAACGAATGTTTCCTCTGTCCAGCCGCCAATGCCTGTTTCCATATCGGGTGTGATGTTTGGAGTAGTAACTACTCCGCCCGATGGCAGCGGGAACTTACGGCCACCACTAAAGGCAAGATCCCTGATGATCTGTCCCTTATTCTCGCGCGTATGGCACTCTATGCAGCCACTGGCATTTACAAGGTAGGCACCGTAGGCCTTTTTATCGCTGATGTCCGGGCGCTTTGTTGGTTCGGCTTTCTTAGGTATCAGGTTGATGATAAAATTCATCGGGAAGTCGGATGCTGAAGCAGGTACAGTGTTTTGAATAGGTTCGAGCGTGCGGATATAGGCGATGACACTTTTGATGTCTTCAGGATCCATCTTGCCATAATAAGGATATGGCATAACAGGGAACATGGCCTTGCCATCCTTATTTACTCCTGTGGTTATGGCGCGGTACAGTTCTCCGTCGGTATAGCGGCCTATTCCGGCCGGGGTGATGTTACTGGCGTGATAAGAGCCGGGGAAGCCATAACGTTGATCGAACACTTCTCCTCCTTTACCACCGGTGCCGGGTGCCATAGGGCCGGCAAATTTGGTCCAGTCGCGGGTGCCGTGGCAGTCCATACAAGCCATAACGCTGTTGGCCAGGTATTTGCCCCGGGCTATTCTTTCGGGCGATCTGTCGATGGTCATTTCTTCGGCCTTGCCTACATTGGGGAGTGCTGTTTTTACATAGGTCAGCAGCCCGGAGATAACAATAATAACTACCAGCAACAGGTAGCCCAGCACTTTTAATACTTTTTTCATAAACTTGTTTTTGATGGTGAGTGTGACCACTAAACTATAAAAACTGTACGACATATTTTAGTAGCATTATGTGTGCGGTTGATGGGGTAGGGTGAACGGTTATAATAAGTAAGTGAACAGAAATGCATAAAAAGATAAAGGTGAGCGGTTTACTGCGTGGCGGGCGCAAGCGTGGCGTGGTGAGCTACAGCGCGTGTGTTAAAGTGGTGTAAAGACAGCTGCCGGCGGAAAGGTGTGGCATAGTTTTCTGAATGCCATTTGTGTGAATATTACACGGAACACCTAAAACAAATGTTATGAAGCGGAAATTAATGATGCTTGCAGCGTTCGCTATAATGGCCATCAACTTTAGCTCTTGCGTAGTGCATGAACGCAGTTACGCATACCGCGACCGTGGTTATCACCACGGTTGGCGTCACCACCATCAGGATGTGGTGGATACGCGAGTGATAGTAAGATAAGCGCGCAAGTCAACAGTTGGTATTAAACAGCAAATGCCCACCGAAAGGTGGGCATTTGTATTGTTGGGATGCAATCTTAATTAGCGCAGAAACAACAGTTCGCGGTACTTTGGCAGTGGCCACAGTTTGTCGTCTACTATCAGTTCCAGTTTATCAGCGTGGTAGCGGATGGTGTCGAAGAATGGCTTCACTTCGTGGCAGTACAGGTGTGCACGTTTGTGCATGTCTTCCTCGTTGTTAGCCTTCTTGCGGGCCTCTATCATCGCTTCTACGTTGTCGTTGATGTTCTGTATATGGCCGCTCATTACGGTCAGCAGGTTCAGCTGGGCTTTGTATGTTTCGTTACCCAGGCCCAGTTCTTTAAGGCCGCGTACGTTAGCGATCATCACGTTCTGGTATTCTATAGCTGCGGGCAGTACGTGGTTGGTGGCCAGGTAGCCTATTACGCGGGCTTCTATCTGTACCTTCTTCACATAGTCTTCCAGCATGATCTCGTGACGTGCTTCCAGTTCGCGCTTGCTGAAGATGCCATTGTCGTAGAACAATTGCTTTGATGATTCTGTGATGTAGGCATCCAGTGCCTCAGGCGTTGTTTTGAAGTTGTTCAGGCCACGGCGTGCAGCTTCTTCAGCCCACTCTTCGCTATAGTTATCACCTTCAAAGCGTATCTTCTTAGATTCTGTGATGTAGCTGCGCAGTATCTGCAATACAGCTATCTCTTTCTTCTCGCCCTTTTCTATCAATGCATCTACATCCTTCTTGAACTTGCGGAGGGTATCCGTCATGATGGTATTGAGCACTACCATTGGCGAACCGCAGTTGGCAGAAGAACCTACGGCGCGGAACTCGAACTTGTTGCCGGTAAAGGCGAACGGAGAGGTGCGGTTACGATCGGTATTGTCCATCAATACTTCAGGCAGCTGTTTGTGTATGTCCAGCTTCAGTATCACCTCGTCCTGCTCTGTGAATTTCTCTTTTACGCGAGACTCTACTTCGTCCAGTACCTGTGTGAGGTACTTACCCAGGTATACGGATATGATGGCCGGAGGGGCTTCGTTAGCACCCAGGCGATGATCGTTGTTAGCAGAAGCAATAGCGCCACGCAGCAGGTCGGCATGATCGTGTACGGCCTTGATGGTATTCACGAAGAACGTGAGGAACATAAGGTTGGTGCGCGGTGTTTTGCCGGGCGACAGCAGGTTAACGCCGGTGTCTGTTGCCAGGCTCCAGTTGTTGTGCTTGCCGCTACCGTTCACGCCTGCAAATGGCTTTTCATGCAGCAGGGCCTTCAGTTTGTGGCGCTTGGCTACCTTGTTCATCACGTCCATCAGCAGGGTATTGTGGTCCACTGCTATGTTCACTTCTTCGAACTGTGGAGCGCACTCGAACTGTGATGGTGCCACCTCGTTGTGGCGGGTGCGCAATGGAATGCCCAGCTTGTAAGACTCCTGTTCGAAATCCTGCATGAAGGCATATACACGCTCCGGTATAGAACCGAAGTAGTGGTCTTCCAGCTGCTGGCCTTTTGCCGGGCTGTGGCCCAACAGCGTGCGGCCACACATCATCAGGTCTGGGCGGGCATTGGCCAGGCTTTCGTCTACTACAAAGTATTCCTGCTCCCAGCCCAGTGTGGCTGTTACCTTTGTTACATTCTTATCAAAATAGTGGCATACATCTACTGCGGCCTTATCCAGTGCTGCTATCGACTTCAGCAGTGGAGCTTTGTGATCCAGCGATTCGCCGTTGTAAGCAATGAATATGGTAGGGATGCAGAGGGTCTTGCCTGAACCCGCTTCCATAATGAATGCCGGAGAAGAAGGATCCCATGCGGTATAGCCGCGGGCCTCGAAAGTGGCACGGATACCACCGTTAGGGAAGCTGGATGCATCAGGCTCCTGCTGTATCAGTGCTTCGCCGTCAAACAGTTCGATGGCTGTGCCATCGCTCTTGATAGTGAAGAAAGAGTCATGTTTTTCTGCAGTAGTGCCGGTAAGTGGCTGGAACCAGTGCGTGTAGTGAGTAACGCCATGCGTTTCCGCCCAGGCCTTCATGCCTACAGCTACCTGGTCTGCAATGCGGCGTTCTATTCGCTGGCCCGACTTAGCAGAGTTCATGAGGCTCTTGTAAGCCTCATCGCTCAGGTGTTCGCGCATCGTGCGACCTGTAAATACGTTGCTGCCGAACATAGTAGTGACTTTCTTCTCACTATAGCCGGAAACGATTTTTTCATCATTCTGCAATGCCTGCAGTGCCTGAAAACGTAAATTCGCCATAAATATTAAATTTTGTGCGAATTTAGAATATTTTTCAGAAAACGTACATTTTTTCTATTATTTTTTAAAAAAGTAAAACATTATTTATTTTTATAATAAATTAATAGATCGCCCAATCAATGGCATTATCAACGTAAGAACAGGCGAAATCGGTAGTTATAAAGCTTTTCGTAAATGCCATTTGTGGTATTTTATTTTGTCGAATATAAATATTGATATCGAGCGAGGTGCTGAAATAGGCGATGGGCATATGTTCTTTAAAATCTATTCCGCGCCGGCCCATCCATTTATACACAGCCTCTTTGGCGCACCAGCCCAGGGCGTAGTACTTAGGGTCGTGGCACAGGTCTTCCTGCTCTGCGGGCGACAGGAATTTGTCTTTTATCCGCTCTATCTGCGGTGTCCAGGTCTGTATATCTATGCCTGCCTCGTTATCGGTATCTACGGCCACAGCCACATAAGGCCAGGAGTGTGATATAGAAAAATGGAACTCGTCCTCAGGAATGCGGGGTTTGTCGTGCTCGTCTTTGGCAATGGTATGTATGGGAAATTCGGCTTCAACCTCCATCAGCAGGTAGCGGCCGGCCATATGCTCTATGCGGCGCTTCTCTGCCTTTATATCGGGCAGCTGCATACCGGTATGCTCCAGGAAAAAGGCCTCCGGCTCCTCTATTTTCCATATAGCACCCCGGCCCGTAGCCCCGATATTCCATTCTTTGAGTAGTGGCATGGTGTAAAGGTAAAGTGTATGACTTATTGAGTATGCATGCTTTATCATTAATTTTATATCCAAAATTTTCCAGCATGTACAAACTAACTATTCTATTGCTATTAGTTGCTGTAAATGCCCATGCCCAGTTCCCAACGCACACACGGCCGGGAGAAAAGGACGCTATGATTACCACGTTGGCTAATGCGAAGGAGGATACGTTTAAGGTAATGATGTATCGATCGCTATTCTATGATTACCTGACCAGTAAGAAAGAAAAGCGGAAATATGCGGAGGCTATGTTTACGCTTTCTGAAAAGCTGAATTATAAAAAGGGCCTGGCAGAGGCTTATAATTGTCTGGGGCAGACGGATGCCCATTCGCTGAAGCACGCCGGCAGGATCATGGACGATTATCACATGGCGCGCTACTACTTTGAGCAGTTGGGCGATGTGCGCGGCGTAGGTGGTGTGCTGTCCAATATGGCCAAAACACTTTATTTCAGAAGTGGGCACGGCGGCGCTTTAGATACATTGATGCGTGCGCGTCAATTGCTGGAAGGTATTGGCGATACCGCATATTTGCCACTGGTATATTACAATATAGGCAGTTACTACTACCGGGCGCACGACTATACTAAAGCTATTGAAAGCTATACCGCAGCCCGGAAGATATTTAAGACCAGCCAGGTGCAGCAGGGCATAGCTGGTTGCTGCTGGGTCATGGGCTTGTGCTATATGAAGCTGGAAAAGTATGATGATGCCATTGCCCTGGCGCACGCCAGTATTGACGCCGCACATAAAACGGTATGTGAGAAATGCGTGCAATTAGGCGAGAAGTTATTGCGGCGTGCGGAAAAGAAGAAAGGGTAGGAAGCCAGTACTATACAAAACAGATGTGGCACACTTTCGAAGTGTGCCACATTTTTATTAGCTATAATTCTCTCGCGTTTATCCTTCTTTCATCTTCTCTGCCACGGCTTCCAGCGTTTCGTAAAACTCTTCGCCCCATTTGCGGACGATAGGATCTTTCAGGAATTTGTAAACGGGTATTTTAAGTTTGTTGCCCAGTTTGCAGGCAGGGCGGCACAGTTGCTTGCGTGGCTCGTAGTTCAGCATTTCGTAGCCATTGCTTTCTGTGACCCGTATAGGGAACAGGTGGCAGGATATAGGCTTGCGGAAGTTGATCTTGCCCTCGCGCCATGCTTTTTCTATACCACATTTTACTATGCCCAGTTCATCGGTATAGCCATATACGCATATGCCGCCGTTAACGGTTGGTGTTACTAAGCCGTACTCATCATCGGTAACATGGGTGCCCTGGCGCTCTATCTCTGCTATGTATTGCGGCTCCAGGTGCGGTTTGAACACCGGGTATAGCTCAGCAATAGTGTCTGCTTCTTCCTGTGTTATTGGTGCGCCGCAGTCGCCGTCTACACAGCAGCCGCCTTTGCACTTCTCCAGGTCGCACACAAAATGCGCCTCTACAATATCGTCGGCCAGCAATACATTATCTATAGCGATCATGATCGTTATTACATATTTAAATAATTCATCAGCAGGGCATACTTGTCCATTACATCCTCCATGTTCTTCTGGTCGCCAAATACCTCTTTTACTTTGTATTCGTGACGCTCCAGCGATGATGTAACGGCATCCGTTGCTGTTCTGTTGGTCTTAATGGTCAGTTCCATGGTGCCATCGGCCAGGGTATGTATCTGGGAGCTGAGTATGCTTACATCCTCGTTCTCGAACAGGCGGGCTATCTGGTACAGGCTGTAATTGTGAGGTTTTATTTCCAGCACAATAATGGCGCCCGGCGTATCCAGGCTGCTGGTTTCTGCAATGTACTTCAGCAGGCTGTCTTTGGTTATAGCGCCCAGGTACTTCTGGTCAAAGTCTATCAGGGGCAATACATCTACCTCATAGTGCGCAAATAAGCGCACAGCCTCCAGCGGGTGAGCAGAAGACAGTATTGCCGGCCTGAAGATCGAGAGATCTGCTGAAGACAATTCCTTGTCATGGTCTGCCCAATCTTCTATTTCGCGCTCCCTTACAGTGCCAATGTAATTATCGTCTTGCACAACAGGCAGATCGCTCAGCCTGTTATCTTCCATTATGGCCAGCGCTTTGTCGGCCGTATCCGTTGGTAACAGTGTAGGTACTACAGGTGAAATTAACCGCATCATACTCATATCCCTTCTTTTCCGTTAATAAGTTTGTATACCGCAAAACGCAAGCCGCATTGCAATTATTACACCCGGTAATGCAAAAAATGGCTTAGCTGTTACAATTGCTATTTATGTTTAGATAAAAAGCTCTCGAGAATGGTGTTGAATTCGCCCGGCACTTCCATCATAGGCGCATGTCCGCACTTGTCTATCCAGTGCAGTTCGGAGTTAGGTATCAATATTTTAAACTCTTCTGCCACCATAGGCGGGGTGATGGTGTCGTTCCTGCCCCAGATAAGGCAGGTAGGTGCTTTGATATCCTTCAGCTCATCGCCCAGATTGTGCTTGATGGCAGAACGCGCCAGCTGTATTATTTTCAGTGCCTTTATACGGTTGTTCACTATCTCATAAACCTCGTCTACCAATTCCTTGGTAGCCACCTTAGGATCGTAGAAAGTGAGTTCTGTTTTTTTGCGCATATACTCATAGTCGCCGCGCTTAGGGTAGGTCTCGCCCATACCATTCTCAAACAGGCCGGAGCTGCCGGTCAGTGTAATGCTCTTTACCTTTTGCGGGTGTTTAAGCACATATACCAATGCTACATGGCCGCCCAGCGAGTTGCCGAGCAGGTGTATATTTTCGAGTTTGTGATGATCGATGAACTTGGTGACGAACTTGGCCAGTCCGGAAACCGAGGTTTCGAGCAGGCTAAGATCGAAAAGTGGCAACAGAGGAATGATGACGCGATGTGTCTTCTTAAAATGGTCTACCAGGTCTTTAAAGTTACTTAAAGCACCAAACAGGCCATGAAGCAATACCAACGGTTCTCCCTGGCCTTCTTCAAGGTAATTGAATTTGCCGGAGTGTTTGATTTCGTATTCCATCCAGAGTGTACTATTCTGCTAATATATGATAATGGGAGTAAAAGACAAAAGTATAAAAAAGAAAGGTGACCACCTGTGCAGATGGCAGCTAAATGCGGAAATAACAAGACTTTAATACGCGGAGGGGTGATTATCAGTTCTTTCCGACGAAGAAAATGAATGGTGTGTTGGCAGATTCGTTGAGTGCAGCGCGCACTTTATTTGTTTTTTTGATCACTTTATAGCGTTGCAGGTCTATAGCTTCCAGGTGTGCAATATAACTTTTGTTCATATGAGCGCGGCGCAGGAAAGACGCCAGGAATACTGCCGAGGAAAGGTCGGCGGCAATGATGTTTTTAACGTAGTGTATCCATGTGTTCTGCCTCTGCCACATAAGCCTGTTGTTTTTATCTTCTTCTGCCACGCCTGTAGGCGTTCATCAGGTCGCTGCCACAGCCGCATTTCTTGCTGCTGCTCACACAGCCCTGCGCAAGCTCCATTACTATTAAACTCAAAAAACTATAAATAATTATTCTGCCTGCCTTCTTTTTCATAACTGTTACTTTTGTAAAAATAAATAAATTATTGAGCAAAAAAACCGGCCTTCGGATACTGGTGGCCCCGCTCGACTGGGGGCTGGGACATACCACGCGTTGCGTACCCCTTATAAAGGCGCTGAGAGCGCTGGGGCACAGTGTTGTAGCTGCCGGAAACGATGCGCAACTGTCTTTTATAAAGAATATTTATAACGATATAGAAACGGTGTTTTTACCCGGTTATGACATAGCCTACAGCCACAGCCGTAACCCGGGCAGTGCCAGGCTGGTAGCCCTGTTGCCTAAGATATACAGGGCCATAAAGGCAGAGCATGGTTGGCTGGCCACACATCTGAAAGCATTGAACATAGATGGTATCATATCCGACAATCGCTATGGATTGTATGCCAATGGTATCCCTTCTGTTATACTTACGCACCAGCTGGAAGTGCAGACCGGTATGGGGCGCCAGGCCAATAGGGTAGCCCAAAAGATACACTACCGTTATCTGCAGCAATTTGATGAGGTATGGGTGCCGGATGTACAACAGGGGGAGGGCCTTGCAGGGCGTTTAGCTCACCCCGATCAGCTGCCTGCCCATGTGCGGTATATAGGATTGCTATCTCAATTCCAGTACAATACAATTAATACCGACCACACTCACCTGCTCATCCTGCTATCGGGCCCTGAGCCACAGCGCACTATGCTCGACGACCTGTTGTGGACCCAGGCATGCAAATACCCCGGCAAGGTAGTGTTCATATCGGGTAGCACAGCCCAGGAGCGAAATGATATACCGGCTCATATTGAATGGTACAACAGGGTAGGTGGTGAAGCTCTCCAAAGGTTGATACAAGCCGCTTCCGCTATAGTATGCCGCAGCGGCTATTCTACTATTATGGATCTTGTGTTGCTGAATAAGCCGGCGTTACTGATACCTACTCCCGGCCAAACGGAGCAGGACTTTTTAGCACGCCAGCTAAGTGCAAGGGGCATATTTACAGCAGTTGCTCAAAATACGGTAGACCTGAATAGTATTACGCTGGCGGGTGAGCCCGGTAGTATCCTGCCCGGAATATCTGAGCACTATATTGATCACCAGATTGTACTGGCAAAATGGGTGGATAACATTGCCGGCAAAAAAAGTTGAAAAATTTTCTTCGCGGTTACTAACGTTTTCTCTTAAAGCTTCGTCTTAGTATATAGGAACAGTTAAAAAACGACATGTTCAAGTGTTAATTTTTTTGGCCGTGTCGTTTTTTTAATGTTTTTTGCATCGCATTTCAAACCATAAATAGCACTCTATAGGGAAAATTCTACTTTAAACAATTTACCGGCAACGACCAGCGTAGCATTTACGTCACGTTTAAACAAGTAGAATTATGCAGATATCCCAGTATTCCGATGCACAGTTAGCGCAAGCATTTTCAGAAGGTAACGAGCGCGCCCTTGAAGTTTTGATCACACGCCATAAGGATAAGGTCTACACATCTATCTACATGCTGGTGAAAGACAAATACCTTGCGGAAGACCTTTTCCAGGATACTTTTCTTAAGATCATCAAAACCATAAAAGAGGGCAGATACTCCGAACAGGGTAAATTCCTGCCATGGGCTATCCGTGTAGGGCACAACCTTTGTATGGATCATTTCCGCCGCACCCGCCAGCATATATCCGTATCGCTGCCGGACGGCCAGGACATAGCGGTACTCTTCGGGGCAAGCGACATGACCGCAGACAGTATTGAGACCCGCCAGGTGCATGATAGTGTGCGCAAAATGGTAGAATTATTGCCCGAAGAGCAGCGTGAAGTAGTGGTTTTGCGTATGTATGCCGACCTGAGTTTCAAAGATATATCAGAGCTTACAGGGGTGAGCATCAATACCTCGTTGGGCAGGATGCGCTATGCACTGTTGAATTTGAGAAAAATGATAACTGACAACCAGATGGTTTTACGTTAGGAAATTTTTTTCTCTATTTTTGTGGTATGCCCAACCTCTCACAATTCTATTATAACGGACATTTAATAGAGAACGATACTATAACATTAGACGCTGCATCGGCCAAGCATATATGGCAGGTGCTGCGCATGGAACCCGGTGATGAACTGCTGGTAACTGATGGCAAAGGCCATGTTGCCCTCTGTGTGATCACTACTGCAGAAAAGAACCGTTGCGATGTGGCCATCAGGTCGGTATCCTTTACGGATCGCAGCAAACATAAACTGCACCTCTGTGTAGCCTTTACCAAAAACAACAGCCGCAACGAGTGGCTGCTAGAAAAGGCCACCGAACTGGGCGTCAGTTCCATCACTCCCATTACAGCCGCCAGGTCTGAGAAGGTACATTTCCGCGATGAACGCTGGGAAAAGCTGCTGGTAAGCGCATTGCTGCAGTCGCAGCAGGCTTATTTGCCGGAATTTGCAGATGTGACCTCCCTGCCCGATGTAGTAAAAAAGTTCAGTGCAGTACCCCAGAAGTACATTGCACATTGCATACCTGAGCAACCCCGGCAGCCACTTTCGGGAATGTTAAAGCCGGGTTTAGAAACTGTTATTCTTATTGGCCCCGAGGGGGATTTCCGATTTGATGAAGTAAGTTTGTGTATGAACAATGGTTTCGCAGCAGTAACGCTGGGAGAGCAAAGGTTGCGTACGGAGACAGCTGCTATGGCTGCCTGCGCTTACTTTAACATGATCAATGATGGGCAGGATTAGGCGATATGTTTTTTTATTGAGTTTACTGTTTACCTGCGCCATGGCCAATGCGCAGGGTATAAAGCTTGGGTTGCTGGTGTATAACGGCGGCGGAGACTGGTATGCCAATCCTACATCGCTGAAAAATCTTGCCGCTTTTTGCAATGAACAACTACACACCAACTTCAGCTTGCAGGAAGCAAGGGTAGAAGTAGGTAGTCCCGAGATCTTCAATTATCCGTTCATTCATATGACCGGCCATGGCCGTTGGGCACTTACAGATGACGAAGCAAAGAACCTGAGGAAATACCTGGAAGGGGGCGGCTTTTTACATATAGACGATAACTATGGTTTGGATCCGTACGTACGGCCATCACTGAAAAAGGTATTCCCCGAGCTGGACCTTGTAGAGCTACCTTTCACCTATCCTATTTATCACCAGAAATTCAATTTCCCTAATGGTTTGCCCAAGATACATGAGCATGATAATAAGGCCCCCAAAGGGTTTGGGCTGATATATAAAGGTCGCCTGGTATGCTTTTATAGTTATGAGACCGACCTGGGTGATGGCTGGGAAGACAGCGAAGTGCATAACGACCCGGTAGAGAAGCACATAGCGGCGCTACAGATGGGTGCTAACCTTGTGCAATACGTATTCAGTAATACCGACAATAAGAACAATCAGCCTATATCGCAGTAAATGGTTATTTTGTATCTGTAAATAACAGGCGATGAAAAATTTACCACGTATCCTTTTATTGCTGGTAGCAGCAACTGCACTCTTGTCTTTTCTTGTACCTAAAGGTTGGCGGATATCAGGATCTGCTCCGGAGAAGTACGAGGTAGGGGTGTTCAAGATCAACGGACATAACGGCAGCAAGGCATGCGGGGTGATAAGGGCTGCGAAGAAGGACTACTTTGATGAAGAGTATGCATCGTTGATACAGACCATATCGTCGCAGCGCTACCTCGGTAAACGCATCAAACTGACCGGCTATATGAAGACGCGCGGTGTTACCGGCTGGGCCGGCTTCTTCCTAAGGGTGGATGATAATGCATCGAAGGAACGAGAGCCGCTGGCATTTGATAACATGCACGACAGGCCGGTAAAAGGTATAACAGACTGGACACCGTATTCTATTGAATTGAACGTACCCATGAATGGTTCGAAGATAACCTTTGGTGCTTTACTCCACGGTCCGGGTATGGTGTGGTTTGATGATGTGACCATTGAAGAAATAGGCGAGGGCCCCAAGGAGGCTGCTTTGGTACGGTGCGACACATCGCTGAGCCGCGAGCCTGTGAATGCCGATTTTGAACAATAAGGTATTGTATCAGATAAACGGAGTATGCGGAGTACTACCGTTATTATATACGTTTTCCAGTATGTCCTGTAGATATTGCGCCCCGGCATGGCCCGTAAGTGCATTGTTAGCCCAGGCGCTTATTTCGCTTCTGGAGCTGAAATTATCGGAATGCAGCATCTGGTCTATAGCCTGTGCCAGGCTGCCGGGTACAGACCAGTCGAATGTTACACCATTAACACCATTCTTTATGGCCCAGCTTACGCCACATATGTTGCTCGTCAGTCCTTTAAGTCCAAACAACAGCCCTTCGCTCACAACAACGCCCCATCCGTCTTTTGCACTACTGGGCAGTAGTATCCAGTCGTATTGCGCATATTCTTGCAGCAATTGATCGTGAGGCATAAAGCTATGAAAGTGGATCACATCGCCAAGGTCGTGGCGCTGTATGATCTCCTTTATTTTATCTTCATCAGGTCCGCTGCCGTAGATATCCAGGCTGTAGTTTTTCTTGTCGAAGTTGGCCAGTTCTGCGACGAAATTACAGATACCTTTTCCCGGCTCTATACGGCCTGCATACATCAATTTCCGGCGCTCAGTATTTGTTTCTGTTGATTGGGACTTAGGGACGTCAATGAAGTATGCCCAGGGGAACACCCGGTTTTTATTAAATCCCAGACCGGCATACTGCTGCCACCCGGCTTTGCCTATGGCCAGGAAAAATTGTATGTGTTTAAAGTAGCGTAACCGATACCAGGTATACTTGTATTTACGCAACAGTCCTTTAATGCCCGCAGCATTAAATGGTTCTGCCATTATGCCAAGCCTGGCCTTGCGCTGTATCAGCTGGTGTAATGCTGTGGAGAGCATAGGGCTTACACCAATACCCCCCATTATGTTCACGGCATCCGGATGTTCTTGTATCAGTCGTGTGATCTCAGTTCCTGAAGGGGCCACATACACGTCGACGCCATTCATTTTCGGTACAGACCATCCCATTTTACGGCGTTCAGGGGTCATTTCCTGCTCTACTATAAGCAATACCTTGTCAACGCCCGGCAAAGAGGCCACTGCCTCAAGTAGCGGTTGTTGGTGTATGCTTAATATGTTTTGCCAGAAGATGAGCTGCATATGGTTTATTTTCCGTTGGCCAGTGCTTTATAAACCTCCAGGTATTGGTTGGCAATATTTTCGTGATCGTACCTGTCTGCATTGGCAGATCCTTTACGTACCATTTCGTCGTAGAACAAAGGATCATTGCTGAGCTTCAGGATCGCCTCTTTTATAGCCATCGGATCGTTGGGGTCTACCAATACTGCAGTATCGCCCGCCACTTCTTTCATGGCGCCAATGTTGCTGGTGATCACTGCCCGGCCTACGGCCTGTGCCTCTATTATCGGCATGCCGAAGCCTTCGTAAAGGGATGCAAAAAAGAGGATGTCGCATGCCTGGTAGCGCTCTAAAAGCTGCTCATCGGTTAGCGCATTGTACACGGAATATGATATGTTGTATTCTTTAAGTTTGGCGGTTTCCTCGGCATCAGGCCAACCAACAATATCTACATGACAAGGCAGGCCATTAACTGCCTCTATCATGTTACCCACATTTTTGTGCTTCCCGCTGCCTATCTGCAATATCCTTACAGGGCCTTGATGGGCGTGCCGCTCACTATGTACAAAGAAAGATTTTACCGGGTTGGGTATTACTGTTATATTATCGGCAGGATAATCGAAGTACTGGATCAGTTTACTTTTAGTAAATTCTGACACTACAGTAACCCTGTCAATAAATTTCAGGGGTAAAGTGAACCAAAGGAGCTTGTAAACGGTCTTGATATGCCAGGGATGTATGGGGTTCTCGTAATAGCCCAGGTCATGTATGGTAAGCACATTTTTTTTGCCGCCAAGCCCTATGGCCAGGAAGTTAACATCGCCGGTAATATGGTTGAGCTCACCGGCCTCTTTTCTTATTCTGAGTATGTTCTGCAGCCTGGATGTACTTCCATCAGCATACAGGTTCCTGATCGTTATTTTGTTATTCAATACCTTTTTCACGGTATCGAAGATGCCTTCAATTGAGTAATTGGTTTTTCGGAACTCCCTGTTGATATACGTAACAGTGATCACTTTTGTATCTGTTTTTTGGAATGAACAAAGGTACCAATAACCAATGCTGCGTAGCCTTGCAGCCAGGTAAGTTAATTTAAAAATATTCCCGGAAGACTGGCTGGCAGTGTGTTGTGAAACAACAAGGGCGTGCAGCTGACGTCTGTAAAATACTTGTATAGCGGAAAGGCCAGTATCACTTCCATGGCCTCCTGCTCATCTTCTGCATTGGCTACACACCACACATAGTCGCGGTTCAGCGAAACACTGTACGATAACAGCCTGCCCTCAGCAAACAGCTTGTTGATATGTTCCCTGTGCGCAGGAATGACCTCGGCCATTTCATGCGTAATACCGGGGAGCTCAAGCTGAAAAAAGAATGCTGACATTTTAGATGATTGATACTACCTCAGCAGGCTGACATTGCCTTGTTTTTTCACTTCTTTGCCACTGGAGCAGAAGCCGTCTGCTTCCCACACATACACGCCTGTAGGGCATGGTGTGCCATTGTACGTGCCATCCCACATTTGTGAAGGGCTGCTTGTCTGGAAGACCAATACACCCCAGCGATCGTAAACGCGCAGGTAGTTCAGCTGTATCAGTTCCAGGTTCAGTATACCAAACCTGTTGGCACCAGGGCTTGTGCTGGCAGGGGCAAATGCATTTGGCGCATAAATGTCGCCACAGTTAAGGTGAACAACAACAGTATCTCTCGACTGGCAACCAAGGCCGGACAAGTGCTCTGTTACAGTTACATCGTAAGTGATGTCGAAAGGAGGATGCGCCGTGGGGTATGGCAATGTGGTGTCGTCAAGATATTGGTATGAATTCCAGTGGTAAGTGAAGCCTTCGCCCAGAGACATTCCAGGGCCACCCAATACAGATACTGCACCGTCAGCTATTGTACGGTCTGGACCCGCATCTGCCATTACCTTAATTACGTTGATGTGTATGGAAGTATCTACGATACAGCCATCAGGGTAATACAGGGAAACATAGTAGGTAGAGGTATAATCAGGCCATGCGTTGATGGTGTCTGTATGATGATATGCCGTATCAATATGGTAGTTAGATGTCCATTTGATAGAATCGGCATAGTTGGAAATAGCGTACAATTTGATGCTGTCGCCTTCGCAAATGGTCGGGTTAAGATTGATGAAGATGTTTGGTGTAGGCATTACTACTATCTGCTTACATTCTACCTGCATGTTAGGCTGGCCATCATTGATGACGTAATAAATATTGTATGTGCCCGGGGCATCGTAGTGATAAACCGGTGGTGTTACTTCAGAGAATGAAGGAATAGACGCGTTGGTACACTGGCCGATAGATAACTTAGTGAGTGAACTGTCGTAAGTGTTTACTATAAAGGCATACAGCTCATCTTTGTCGCGAAGAATGCCGGAAATACCTGAAGGGAAGTTCATGCCACCAACAACACTATAGGTTACAGGGGTATATGCACCCAGGGCGGTTGCCATTTGTATGCATACCAGCTGGCTGGTAGAGCTATCAGTGATGTAAGCGTAGATGCCGCCACAATCCCTTGTAAGGCTGATAGACGACGGCTCCAGCACACGGAACAGGAAGTCGCCCAGGTTTGTGCCGTTAACGCTTGTAGTATTAAGTGTGCCTCCTATATCAAGGCGCGCAATAGTGCTGTTACCCCTGTTGGTTACAAAGAAGTAGTATCTGTCATTGTCTATGATAGCAGCCAGATCTGTAGGGAAGTTAAGTACGCCGTTAGGATTACCAAGAGATTGAACATTAGTAGGCGTATTGGAAACATTAAACGTGAAATCGAGACGTATCAGCAGGTTATTGTTGCGGTTAACAAGGTAGCCATACCAGTTCAGGTCTGCATCCTGGCAAACAAATATACCACGAGGGCCGTTGAGCAGGCCGCCAGGGTTGCCGAAATTAGCAACGTTAGGTAGTGGGTTGCTCAGTTTAGGGCCAAAATCTACACGTGCCAGTTGAGACTCTGCAGCTGTATAGCCGCCGGTAACAAATATGTGCCACCTGGTATTTACCGTATCGTAAGTGATGTGCATGGACGTAGGGTGGTGCGGCAGGCCATTGGTAAGGTTACCGAAGTTGGTTACGGTAGGCACATTGTTCAGGCTGGTACCATAGTTCAGGCGCAGCATTTCATCGGTGCCCGCATTCAGCACGAAGCCATAATAGCGGCCATCCTTGTCGCGAATGGTCTCTATAGAAGATGGCGTATGGAAACCAAATCCGCTACCCATGTTAGTGCCAGTGGGTGCGAAGTTGATAGAGCCCGAGCAGAATCCCCAGTAATAGGACGCAGCATCAAAAATGGTGCTGTTCGCCTTTACTGCCTGCCCTACACACACAGTGTCAGGGGCAACAAATAAAGACTGTGCCTGTAAGGAATTCAGTTGCGACAATAATAATATGACTACTAGTAGCAGAGATTTTTTCATAATCCAGAAAAAGAAATTCCGTAATAAACGGCTAATATAACAATAACTACGGACTTTTGTCGCAAAATTGTACATTTATTTCTGTAATTCAAAGCAAGTCTATGCCATTTATTAAAAGATGTGGAAAAGTGCTGTTGCTGGCAACTGCAATATTTTCCGCAATGCCTTTTGCCCGGGCAAAAGAAGGGATGTGGATACCCGCCACCCTGAAAAAACAGGAAAACCAGATGAAAGCCCTGGGCCTGGAAATTCCTGTGGATATGATCTACAACGATAAGGGCACCGGGTTGAACAACGCAGTGGTGCTTTTTGGCCGCGGTTGCACGGGTGAGATCATATCTTCGAAAGGCTTAATATTGACCAATCACCACTGTGGCTATGGCACAGTGCAGGGGCTTACCAGCCTGGAGAAGGACTACTTTGCGACCGGTTTTTTTGCCAAAAGCATACAAGAGGAGATACCCTGCCCGGGATTGACTGTTACATTTATCAGGAAGATCGAGAATGTGACACCCCGCGTGCTTGTGGGTATCCCGGATGTGATGAACGACAAACAGCGCGATTCCCTGATTGCGCTGAACATCAAAGCCGTAGAAAAGGATTACACGAAGGCTACGGGGATGGATGCCACCATAAAACCGTATTTCGAAGGCAACCAGTACTGGATAGCTATTACGGAAACCTTTACCGATATCCGCCTCACAGCATTTCCGCCTAACGGGATAGGCACCTTTGGTGGCGATGATGAGAACTGGGTTTGGCCACGCCACACGGGCGATTTCAGTGTGTTCAGGGTGTATGCCAATGCCGACAATAAGCCGGCACCCTACGCTGCTACCAACAGGCCCTATAATGCTACACAGTTCTTTGCCATCAGCACGGTGGGGTATAATGAAGGTACTTACAGCATGGTATATGGTTTCCCGGGTACCACTATGGAGTACATCTCATCGCACGAGCTGGACCAGGTGTATTCTATTGTAGATCCGATAAGCGTAAATGCAAGGACCAAAAAACTGGACGTATGGACCGAACATATGGACGCTCAGCGCGATGTATTCTTGAAATATACCTCTAAGCGTGCCGGTGTGGCCAATGGCTGGAAAAAGTGGCAGGGCGAGATGAAGGGCCTGGAAGTGAATGATGCCATAGGCAAAAAGCAGGCATATGAGAAGGGGTTCATGAACTGGGCAAAGACGCAGGATGCGCTCACCCAATCGTTATTGCCACAGCTGGAGAAAGAAGCTGACGCGGTAAATGATCTGTTGTATCACGACATACATATACGGGAGGAACTGATGGGTGTAGAGCTGATAGCTCAGGGGCCGGCAATGGAAAAGATGCTGGCCTGTTTCCGCGCAGGTTACCGCGATAAAGGACTGACCGATACGTTGCAAAAGCTGGCCCGCAGCCAGGATGGTTACTTTAAGAATTACGATATGCCAACAGACCGCGACCTGTTTGCGGCTATGTTGCCTATGTATATAAAAAGCTGCCGCAAGGATGCTCCGGCCTATTATCGCAGGGAGCATCGCCACCACCTGAACAGTTACAAGCGCTGGGCACGCGATGTATATAATGCTTCTATGATGGCATCGCAGGAGAAGCTGAACGCCTTTGTTGCCGCGGCTTCAGCAGCAGATAGCGCCACGCTGAAGAACGACCCTGCCTACAAATTATATACTGCAGTGGCTGCTGTGCGCAAAGAGAAGATAGCCGCTAAAGTGGATGGGTATAAGGCCACCAAGCACTACCTGAACAGGCTGTATATAAAGGCCCAGATGCAGTATGACAGTAACAGGAATTTCTATCCTGATGCCAACCTTACCCTGCGCGTGGCTTATGGTGAAGTGAAGGGACTAAAGCCAGATGGATCGGACAAATATAGCTACCAGACCACCCTGGCCGATGTTGTGGCACTAGACAATCCTAACGTTACCTGGTTTACAGTGCCTGAAAAGCTGAAGCAACTCTATAATGCAAAAGATTATGGGCGCTGGGGTGTAAATGGCACAATGCCGGTGGCATTTATTGCAGCCAACCATACATCAGGTGGTAATTCCGGCAGTCCCGTGCTGAATGCAAAGGGAGAACTTATCGGTACCAACTTCGACCGTGCTTATGAAGGCACCATGAGCGATTACCTGTTTGATCCCAACCGTTGCCGTAATATATCGGTAGATATCCGCTATACACTATTCATATTGGATAAGTTTGGTGGTGCAGGGTGGTTGATGGATGAGATGAGCTTTAAAAATTAATGGCTACTTAAATAGTTAATTACAAAGCGGGTGTACTGAACTAAAGTACACCCGCTTTTTTCTTATACTGTACACACAAACAAAAATGCCTTCCGTTTTACGGAAGGCATTTTTGTTTAATTACTTTATTGATTACTGACCTGCTGGCGGAGTTACGTCTGCAGGTGGTTCGTCAGATGAGGTGCCACCACCCAGCTTGTCGAATTCGAACAGCAGCGAGAAGCGAACTGTGTTAGACAGTGGGTTGCGGGTAGTACCGCTGCCCTGTGGTACAATATAAGCGGCGTTGAGCTGGAATACATTGTATTTAACACCAAGGCCGGCTGTTATGTACTGGCGGTCGCCATTGTTCTTGTCTTCGTAGAAATAGCCTGCACGCAGTGCAAACTGGTCCTGGTACCAATATTCAGCACCCAGGGAGATGTCCAGTTTCTGGAACTGATCGCCACCACCAAATGATTTGAACACACCGCTTACTACAGATATCTGTGTGTCAGAATTGTTCAGCGCAGGCACCAGCAGCTTATTGATGTCCAGTGCGAAAGTGATCTTGTTATATTGGTCGAACTGGCTGGTGTAAGCAGCACCCAGGCCCAGGTTAGTAGGGATGAAGTCTTTACGCACAGAGTTGTAAGATATCTTGGTACCCAGGTTGGTGATGGTAGCGCCAAGATTCAGCGTGCGGGAGCGCAACTCGTCTATTTCTTTCTTCTTAGTGTAGAAAACGCCTACGTCAGCAGCCATAGCATTGCCTGGCTTGTAGTTGTTGCCCGGCAGGTAGCTTACGCCTGATGCGATGGCCGAGTGAATATAACGCATGGTAAGACCAACAGAGAAATATTCAGACAATTTGCGGGAATAGCCGAGGTCGAAGGAATATTCACGAGGCATACCAGTACCGTTAGGGTCGCCTGTATAAGTTGTGTAGGCAATGTTACCCAGGGAGAAATAGCGCATAGAGGCACTGATCGCCTGGTTGTTGTCCTTACCTATCTTTTTGTAAGCAGAAATGTATGCCAGGAAGATATCCGGAACAAGGTCTTTAAGCCATGGAGTATAGGTTACGGAAACACCATAATTCTTCTCGTTAAATGGCATTTTAGCTATGTTCCAGTATTGTGCATTGGCATCGGCACTGGTAGCTATACCAGCATCGCCCATAGCACCTGCCCTTGAATCGGGAGTAATGCGGAGGAATGGAACAGCAGTGGTAACAAAGTCTTTGTTTTGGCCGCCTATGTTATAGGAGCTAGCGGTTGTTTGGGTTGTTTTTGCCGCCATCTGTGCAAATGCACCCTGGTTTATCAGTCCCGTCATCAGCGTCAGGCCAGCAAATGCAAAAAATCTTGCCATTCTATATTAGTGTTTTATTTAAAGTTTTGCAAAAATATTCCTTTTTGGCCACTATCGCAACAATTGATTGTGCCGCTGCCATTCCTATTAACGTATAATTACCAACTTTTGGTATGCAGAGGCCTTAAAACCTTTTTCTGTGCTTAAAGTGAGCCTGTAAACATATACCCCCGCAGGCAATGGAGCGCCACCATCTGTGGTGCCATCCCAGGTAATGTCTGCACTGCGGCTACCTGTTGGTGTAAAGCTTTGTTGTATGGTCTTTGCCAATGCACCGCCTGTATTATATATAGATATGGTCACATCCATGGCTTCATCGGGGTGGTTGTGCTCAAATACAAAGTGCGTATTGCCAGAGAATGGGTTAGGGTAGTTGCCCAGGCCCTGTATGGCTACTACCTGCCCATCTACCACTACAAAGTCTACCGTGCCCTCGCCCATATTATTATTCACATCCCATGCCTTTACCCTTATGCTATGCGGGCCGTTGGCCAACCCCGAAACAGGGAATTTTACATAACCCAGCTGATAAGTATTAGGGGCTGTTTCGTAATAGTCATTCAATATATAAGGGGATTCTACCTGGCCGTCGAGGATGCCAATAAGGTCGTGGCCGATAGAATATCCCGATACATTGATGCCGGTTTCGGAATGCAGCACAACAAAAAGAGAGGTGTTGGCAGCGGTGATACCGCCATTGATGAACAGGCTATCGTTGATATATGGCTGTACTATTGGCGGATTGTCGTTATACACCGGGTTATCTGAAAAACCACCAACAGCTACTGATGTATCCATGCCGGCGGCATCGGTCGATCCGTTCTCTGCATAGGTGCTGATCTTACCCTTGCCAAAGAAATAATTGATGTCTTTAGGCGTAATGAAGGTTAGTGCAAAGTGGCCATTGGTCACACTTACTTTTCCTTTATAGATCACATTATCCTGCAGCTTGAAAGAGCCAAGCGACAAGCCCGGAGGGAATGCTACACTCCTGGCTTTATCGTAGAAGGAGATAGATGTTGTACCGGTAAAATTGTTGAGTACATTACCGTTCGCATCCCTTACCGATCCTTTCAGTATGTACTTACCCAGCGCCTTGACACTATCGGCTTGTTCCAGGGTAACCCCGTCAATAACACTGTCTAAATATACCTTATGCTCCGGGAAATTAGGCACAAGGGCAGGGTCGCCTATCAACGCCCATTTACGGAAATTGATCAGCTCAAATTTATCGTGCGATGTAAGGTAGGTCATGTTCTTGCCGGTCATAAACGCATCGCCAAAGGTGTTCCAGTTGTTCTCGCTGTTTTTGGTGAATTGTGAGGCAAGGTATTCCCTGTTCATATCCGCGTTTTGCGATGCGAATACTGCCTGGGTAGTAGTGATCATAGCTATTACGCCACCCTTGGTGTCAAACAATAGTGCTTCAGCGGCAGAGATATAATCCGGATGGTCGAACTGGCCAAAGTCGCATGTGGCCGTGATCATAAAAGGCAATGAATTGATGTTGCCCCATGTATTGTAGTCGTCCGATGTCAGTATGCGTTCATGCGCCAGCAGGTCGTGACGGCCATGGCCATTATAGTTGAGCATGAAAACACCTTTATATATCTGGTCCGATATAGCTACGTTGGCGTTCGGACACCTGTCGCCGGCAGGAGTAGTGGTGATCGGAATAACGTCCAGGTATACTTTTTGCTCGTTATAGAGGTTGTTTGTACTGTTATTTACCGTGCGTGCCATTACCTCAGCGTCGCCGCAATGGAAGCCGGCCCCGTCATTATTATCGCCTACAAACATACCTGCAATGCGCCATGGGCCCAGTGTTTCGCTGGATTTATAATGTATGATCTTGGCTACAACGTCATTGGCTGTGGCCAGGTCTCGCGCAGATATACGGCCTACGCCTACATCCAGCGCATTGATGCGCGATTCATCTTCTATATTCTCAGAATCGTCGAGAAAGCCATAAAAATCGTCGCTCATAAAAGCGGCAATGGCATTGGTATCGTTGGCCGATTCGAAGGTAGGCACCAGGTTGCAATTGTTAGGCAGCCTGTGTTTGTAGTCGTACGATGCACTGCCGAACAGCAGCAGGTAATGGGGCATAGATGCAGTATCGGTGCCGGCCATTTCATACTTATACCGCACAAAGTCGCGTATGGCGCTGATGTCCTGCGCCCCGGAAGAAAATTCGTTGTATACCTGCGTAGTGGTCACCACCTGGCAGGTCATGTTGTCGTGCGTTGTATGGAAATTGGCCAGGTCTTTAGCTGCAGATAACAGCTGCGGCGCGGTAACAATGATCATTCTTGCCGGGGCTGATGCATGTAAGTTCTGGTTATCTACAGTGCCTATATAAGCAGGCGTATTCAACGCGTCGCTGTTCATGGCTACAAACTCATGAAGCCTTGATGCATCCTGGGAGAAGGAGTAAGTGCTGCCGCTCAGCGATCCGGCCATCTGCACGGGGTGCTGCGGGTCGGTCACATCCCATACGCGCGTAAATGAATTGGCACTTGCCAGCGAGTAGCTGGCAACATTGCCTGCGCCAACGGTCTCCCAGTCGCGGAAGTTAAGCTGGCTGCCGGTGATGTTCAGGCTTCTGCGGCCATTCAGCTCTATATAGTTGAGGTATCCTTTGGCTGACGCATCGCCACCGGAAGCATTGAATGTAATAGAGAAGTTAGCGATATTGGAATTGCAAGCTGCGGTCTTTTCCGGGTTCAGGTATAATAGTACAGCACCATCTGGCGTGGTAATATTATTAAAGGTTACCGAGCAGAATGATGCGCCATTGAGCGTGGCACTCATGGTACTGCCGGGGTAACCCTGTGTGCAGGCAAACGATATACGGGCCGTAAGGTTGGCTATATTATCGCCCAGGTTGTAAGAAAAGTTCTTGGTATTGACATTTATATCCGGAGAGAATTTTTCCGCCAGCCAACCTTTACCATAAGTAGAGGGCTGGATGTTGTCGATATCGCTGACACTATAATAGTTGAAGCCCGACGAGGTGACATTGGCAGCCGGGGCTGTACCCTGCGATTGCACCCTGGCCCCCGCACCGCTGTTAAAGCTGATGAAATAATAAGCGGTATCGGAATACAGATTATTGATGTGGGTGAATTTCCGGTTCAGGCTATCCTTAACAATAGTAGTAGGTCCTACACCATAAAATACCACGTAGTCGCCAGTGTTAAAGGCATTATCCCCTCCATCATTCACCCAGATGTTATTTTCTGTAAGGTCGTTGGTGCGCGGCAGGGCGTTGTTCTCGGACAGTACGTTGCCGCCATTACCTACTATACGGATATTGGCAGGATCGATAGAGGAAAGGGATACACCCATAGTGGTAAGCAGGGTAGCATCTATCTTATACAGGCCTGTGTTGGTGATACCTATTTTATACCATGTGCCGCTTGCCAATACGGAATTAGTAGCCGTAGTTGGTTTGGCCGCCATAGTACCTGCCGGTGTGGCCTGTTCTGTAATGTCTACAGAAACATCGCTCAGCCTTTCTACATGCTGTCCATCGGCGCTTTTGCGGTAAGCAGGTATGCCTATGATAGCAAAGGGCCGCTTACGCTCTACACCCACACGTACATTGATGTCGGCAGTAGTGCCTAAAGTAGTGCCTGCAACAGCAAGGCCGGTACCGGTGTAGGTGCTGCCGATCACTTTTACAGAGGGTGGGGTGTTGCTCTTCAACCACACTTTTTTATAGATATAGCCCTGGTGTATCTCCTGCTCCGTTATGTTGTAGTCGGTAACATAAGCACGGGCCGTGGTAACGGCAGTAGTGAGGAGCGGCAACAAGGCGGCTATTTTTATAAATACTTTTTTCATATAAGTCAGGCTTTCCGGCGAAAGAGCGATTTCAATCAAAATTAACGAAATATGGCTTAAACAGGCTATCTGCGCTGCTTTAACCTCATCTATAACGGTAAACATTAACGTATATTTTACCTTGGTGAAATATTTATCCACATAAAAATTATTTTTTGTGGCTGGTATGCTTGAAAATTTCAAAAGAAAGTACTAACATTGTCTCTCGTTAATTAAGTTTGTCGTACTAATACGGATAAATATTTCAGTATAACATTATGAAGAATAGGAAATTTTTAGGTGTTGCATTGCTCGGCTTTGGAGTAGCTTCATTCCTTTCTGCTTGCTCTTCACATTCGCGTAATGTGGGTAGGGGTGATGGTATCTCAAGGACTACCGGTTGGGCCCACAACGATAGCCGTTGGGGTGGTTACGCTGTAGCCGAGAATTACCCGGGTCAGCTAACGCCTATGGGCATGGTGCTGGTTCAGGGTGGCCGTTTCACAATGGGCGCAAAAGACGATGAGTTGGTTACCGTTGAAAACAACGCTAACAGGCGCACCGTATCAGTTTCTTCATTCTATATGGACGAAACTGAGCTGGCCAACGTAGACTACCGCGAGTATATTTACTGGATGGGCCGTGCATACGCCAATGACCTTCCTGAAATAGTTGCAGCAGCGCTTCCTGACTCTACAGTTTGGCGTTCGCCACTGGGTTATAACGAGCCTTATGTAAAGAACTACTTCAGGGCTGCCGCTTACAACGATTATCCGGTTGTAGGTGTTAACTGGTACCAGGCTGCCGATTACTGTAAATGGCGCACAGACCGCGTTAACGAGTTCCTGCTGATACAGATAGGCGCATTGCAGCCTAACGTTAACCAGACAGGTGAAGACGTATTTACTACAGAAACTTATATGAATGGCCAGTACCAGGGTTCTATCGGTCACCGTCCTGCAAGGGACCTTGATCCGAATGGTGCCGGTACGCGTCCATACAATCTTTCAGATGGTGTGTTCATGCCTGATTACCGCTTGCCTACAGAGGCTGAGTGGGAATATGCAGCGCTGGGCCTGGTAGGTAACAACCCTGCCCCTGAAACCAAGCGCCGTCGTGGTGAGGAAGTTATTACAGATAATAACGTACTGCCATGGGGCCCAAGGAATACTACCCGTTACGACCTGCACAATATGTACCAGGGCGAGATCATGGGTAACTACATGAGGGGTAAGGGCGATGCGATGGGTGTTGCCGGTGCGCTCAATGATAACGCTGATATCACTGCTAAGGTTAAGAGCTTCCAGCGCAATGCATGGGGTTTGTATAACATGGCCGGTAACGTGAACGAGTGGGTTATGGATACTTATCGTCCCGAGAATATGAACGATGAATTCCGCCCTGGTCGTGGTAATGATTATACAAGGCCTCAGTTCCAGGAAGATGGTACTGTAGAAGAAAGGGACAGCACTGGTCACATTCCATATCAGCGCGTACCGGCTAACGAAGCATCAGTACAAGGCCGCAGGATACGTACTTCTAACCTGCATTCTTACCAGGATGGTGACTCTACAGTTGGTGGCGGTAACCTGAACTACTATGGTAGCTACGCTTACGGTGTTACATCGCTGGTTAACGACTCTACCAAGGTATACAAGGGTGGTTCATGGGCCGACCGTGCTTACTGGTTGTCTCCGGGTACACGCCGTTATATGCAGGGTAACCTGTCTTCTAACACTATCGGTTTCCGTTGCGTAGTTGATCGTCTGGGTAGCCCAAGCGGTAACAACGAATCTGCAGGTAACCATTTTGGTGAAGAGAATAACCGCAGGCGCTAATTTTTTCTAACAACAATATGTGCAACCCCCTTGTTATCGAGGGGGTTGTTTATTTTTACAGTAAATAACAGTAACGTGGAAATAGCAGCACTGTACCAGATATATCTGCAGTACCCTTCAGTACAGACCGATACCCGTAAAATAAGATCCGGCGACATATTCTTTGCGCTCAGCGGACCTAATTTCGATGGCAATGCCTTTGCTGCGGAGGCGCTGGCCAAGGGTGCAGCCTACGCAGTAATAGACAAAGCTGAATATGCCACAGGCGATTGCTGCATATTGGTGCCGGATGTACTAACAGCATTGCAGCAACTGGCACGCCACCACCGGGAGCAATTCAACATTCCTTTCATAGCCATCACCGGCTCCAACGGCAAGACCACCACCAAAGAGTTGCTGGCCGCAGTAATGAGCCGCAAGTACGTTACTTATGCTACAGAGGGCAACCTGAACAACCATATTGGTGTGCCGCTTACCCTGCTCAAGATCCGCAAAGATGCACAGGTGGCCATCATTGAGATGGGCGCTAATCATCAACGGGAAATAGCCGGTTATTGCGAGATAGCAGGACCGGACTATGCCATCATCACCAATTGCGGCAAGGCCCATATAGAGGGTTTTGGCGGTATAGAAGGGGTGCGTAAAGGTAAGGGCGAGCTCTACGATTTCATCAGGCAGAATGGTGGTATGATCTTCAGGAATGCAGACCTGGACTACCTGGACGAAATGTCGACTGGCATTGCAGAACAGGTAACGTACGGCAGCACATTGGCCACTTACATAGGTAAGCCTAAAATGAATGGGGTCTTCCTGGAGGCCGACATTACTGCGGGCGAGGAAGAGATAAGCGTGGTTACCCACCTGGTGGGCGAATATAACTTTCCTAACGTGATGCTGGCCGTAGCGGCAGGCATGCACTTTGGGGTAGCTATTGCCGATATAAAGGCCGCACTCGAGGCATATAACCCCGATAACAGCCGTTCTCAGTGGCTCACAAAGGGTTCCAATAAGATCATTCTCGATGCTTATAATGCTAACCCTACCAGTATGAAGGCAGCCATACAGAACTTTGCCATTGCCGAGCTGCCCAACAAGCTGTTATGGATAGGTGGTATGAAGGAAATGGGCAGCGAAGAGCGTAATGAGCACGCAGCCCTGGTAGCGCTTATAGACGAGTACGCATGGGCGGGTGTGATACTGGTAGGGAAGGAGTTCAGAGAGGTGAAGGGTACACATGCATGGTATGAGACATCTGCAGAAGCTGCTGAGCATGTACGGCAGCAACCACCGGCTAATTGTTCTATCCTGATAAAAGGTTCCAGGGGTAGCAGGATGGAAGTACTGGCAGATGCATTGCCGCATAGATAAAGCCATAATTTTCATCCTTCTCTGAACATTTTGAAGTAGGTTTACAGTCTTAATCAACAACAGTACATGGATAAAGTATCGGTACTTAAACAAAAGATAAAGGAGGCCCACCTCGGTGGTGGTGCCAAACGTATAGAATCGCAACATAAGAAAGGAAAACTGACCGCCCGCGAAAGGCTGCAGTTACTGCTTGACGAAGGCTCGTTTGAAGAGATAGGTATGCTGGTAACACACCGCAGCCGCGACTTTGACATGGAAAAGGAAGTATACCTGGGCGATGGTGTTGTAACGGGCTATGGTACCGTTAATGGCCGCCTGGTATATGTGTTCTCACAAGACTTCACAGTGTTTGGCGGCAGTTTGTCTGAGACGCATGCCGAAAAGATATGTAAGGTGATGGACCTGGCCATGCAAAACGGCGCGCCGCTTATTGGCTTGAACGATAGTGGTGGTGCCCGTATACAGGAAGGTGTGGTATCGCTTGGCGGCTATGCGGATATCTTCCACAGGAATGTAAAGTCTTCAGGTGTTATCCCGCAGATATCCGCCATCATGGGCCCTTGCGCCGGTGGTGCAGTATACTCTCCAGCCATCACCGATTTTATTATGATGGTGGAGAACACATCATACATGTTTGTGACGGGCCCTAACGTTGTGAAGACGGTGACGCATGAAACTGTTACCAGCGAAGAGTTGGGTGGTGCACAAACCCACGCCAGTAAGTCGGGTGTAACCCATTTTGCCTGCGCCAACGAGGTGGAATGTATAGAGAACATCAAGCGCCTGATCAGCTATATGCCGCAGAACTGCGAGGAAGATGCACCGGTGTATCCTTACGAGCAGGGTAATGAAGCAAGGCCCGCGCTGAATAGCCTCATTCCGGCTAATCCTAACCAGCCATACGATATTAAAGATGTTATTGCCGAGGTTACTGATGAGGGTTCTTTCCTTGAAGTACATAAAGACTGGGCAGAGAATATAGTGGTGGGCTTTGCCCGCCTGGGTGGCCGCAGCATTGGCATTGTAGCCAACCAGCCTGCTTACCTGGCCGGTGTGCTGGATAATAATGCCAGCCGCAAGGGGGCAAGATTTACCCGCTTCTGCGATGCATTCAATATACCTCTGCTGGTATTGGTAGATGTGCCTGGCTTCCTGCCGGGTACCGACCAGGAGTGGCATGGTATCATCATCAACGGTGCTAAACTGTTATACGCGCTCAGCGAGGCTACAGTGCCTAAGGTTACTGTTATTACCCGCAAAGCCTATGGTGGTGCGTACGATGTGATGAACTCCAAGCATATAGGTGCCGACTTGAACTTTGCATGGCCAACGGCAGAGATCGCGGTAATGGGCGCTAAAGGTGCTACCGAGATCATCTTTAAAAAAGAGATATCAGAAGCTGCAGACCAATACAGCAAGATGGCCGAGAAGGAAGCAGAGTATGTAGAAAAGTTTGCCAATCCTTATGCAGCGGCAGCACGTGGCTTTATAGACGAGGTGATCATGCCGGAAGATACCCGCATGAAGTTGATAAAGGCATACAAAATGCTGGAAAATAAGGTAGTTACCAATCCTAAGCGCAAGCACGGTAATGTGCCGCTGTAGTAATTGATCACTCGGTTAAAATAAAAAGAGGATGTCTCCATGGTTCGGGACATCCTCTTTTTATTTTGGCTTTTTGAATGCATTTACAGCAACAGTCCCGTGCCTAAACGATCTTTTGTCTGACTTGGTAGCGTTTATGAACAGAGCACTTTGTTTACTCTTCGTAGGCTAAAACATGCATTTCAGGACGTATTACGTGCATTTCATCAAATTTTTTTATTGGCATTACAATGTAGTTGGATATTTGGGCATTATTTAACTACACACACACCATCATCATGACAAACAAAAACAAATCCCACCTGGGATGGGTATGCCTTTTGCCCATCATGTTCCTTTTCGGATTTTCTTTAAACAGTTTTGGACAGTGTATAACGGTAACGCCGGTAGGTAGCCGTACCGTTACAGCGTGTCCGGGGCGGACTGTGACATTAACGCCAACAGTTACGTTAAGTGGTAGTCCAACGGGTGTTTCATATTCGTGGGCAGGTACTGGCGGAGTAATATGTACACCCGCAAACGCGCCATCGACACACTTTACAATGCCCAATACTCCTCAATCGGCAACGTTTAGTGTTACTGCAACATGTAATTTGATTTGTAACGGAAATTTTGACAATGGAATGTCATGCTGGAACTCAGACTATAGCCTGGGATGTGGCGGACCAAGCTGGATCCAGGTAACTAACCACAGCGATGACTGTGGTCACAATGACTGTTTACCTCCATTTGGAGATTACAACACAGGAACTGGCAACATGCTCACAGTTGACGGAAGTAAAAACGGCACAGGTCGTTTTTTGTATCAATACATTTCTGGTAGTGGTTATGGTAATTACATTTTTGAATGCCGTGTCCGATCTGTAGCTAACAACAGGCATTTAGGTTTTTTGGTTGATGAAAGACCGATAATTAGAGTGAAGATTGGCGCTTCCAAAATTTTAATGTTGACCATGAATCCTGGTTGTTCAGGTTGGCAGCCGATATCAGATAATAGCAATTATACTATTAATCCAAGTGATATAATTACGTTCGAGGATTTGCGGAATACAGGTAAAGATCTTCACAATGAATTTGTTATAGATGATATTAAACTGACCCATACAGGCACTACTACACTCACTTATACGTTACAACCCAACCCGGTACCATCTGTTACTTTTAATGTGTCTCCTTCTCCTATTTGTTGTGGTAGTCCATGGTCTATAACTGCCAATACCTCGAATTGTGGCACGGGATGTACTTATTCCTGGATCCCTACTTCTTACTCGCCAAGTACAGCTGCGACGGTCACTCATGCTGCTGTGCCTTGCTCTTCTATTACTGCACCAACTCCTGTAATGGCAACAGTAGATATCACCAACAGCTTTGGATGTAAAATTCAGGCTGTAAATACGCACACTATTATGCCAACACCAACGTCTGGAGTTATTACAGGCCCGGATAAGCTTTGCCTCGGGGCAATCCAGACATATACTACAACCGGCAATGCGCTGGGTACCTGGGGGCCATCATTTATTGGTAATCATGTACACACATATGGCTTCGGCGGTGCAATTACAGGAACCTTTATCGCGGCCAGTGTCGGATCAACTACGATCACATATGCTGCTCCTGATAATGGTTGTGGCACCCCGACACCAGCTTTGTTTTCTGTTACAGTATTACCTTTGCCAACAGCTTCTTGTCCAGTTAGTTTTCTTCCGGTAATGTGCCCGGGCGATTTAACAATTCCATTGCATGGTACACCCGGTGCAACAGTTTATTACTATGTAAGGCGGCCCAGTGATCTTTTCCTCAGTACCCTGCTTAGCACAACACTTGATGCCTCTGGCGATGGTCATTTGTATTACCCGGGACTAACGGAAGGGACATTTCATTTGTATTTGTCGAGCGTATCTGATGGGTTTTGCAGTAGCCCCATAAAGCAAACAATAGATATCACTGTTAAGAAGCCGACAGGTATTATAACAGCAAGTACAAAACCTTGTGTGGGCCAGCCATTCACTCTAACCCTCGTAGGACCAAGTGGTGGGTCGGTTACAATTCAGGGTGTTTCACCTACTACCGGCAGCTGGACTGTGCCGATACCTTCGGGTGCCGCTATTACTAATACTACTACATTGTTGATAACTCCTGTTCCCACAGGTGCAGGACCGTTCAGTTATCAGGTGACAAGTGCGACGGGATATGGTTGTACCAATAATGATGCTGGACCAACTTTTACCATCACCCCCAACCCCAATCCTGCTGTTACTATTACACCTGCATTTTCAGTCTGTGCCGGACAGGCTTTCTCCATACAGTCCAATTGTACATCTACATGTCCATCCAGCGTAATTTTGCAACACATATCTACTTTAGGAGGATCCTACCCCGACGTTACATTGCCGTATCATACAGGTACGCCGTCTTATACATATAATTCTTCATCGGCTACGAGCTCAGACGCTGGAATATATACAATAGTTGCTTCAAGTGGTTCATGCACAGTGACGGCATCTACTACAATAACCGTTAATCGTAATCCTACTGTTTTCCCGTCTGTCGATCAGACGTGCGATTGGGAAGGGATAACGTATTTACATTTCAATGGCACGCCGTATTCTACTGTCCACTACCAGGTGTTATATGATGGTGTTATTGAGCCTCCCGCAGATAGAACAGCTATAATTCCAGGAAGTGGCTCGTATGTTTTAGCTGTATCTGCACAAAGCCATTTAAGTTATACAGTAACAAGCATTACCAGTGCGTTTACCGGTTGTTCAAGCTATGGTCCATGGCCTTCTGTTTCCAATGCGGCATCATATTTCCCCGAAACTGTTCCTGTGTACCTTGGAGGTACAGCATGGGAAATTTTCTGTCCTGGGTATACCGCAGGGCATTGTTTGACCGCGACCTACAGGTATGACTATCAAGATTTTGGTACCGGACCAGATTTTATAACCGGTGGCCCCTATACCTGTACTATTTCCAATGTACATACGCCAATGCCACCCATACCAATTGGTACTAATTTGATAACTATATTGTCGATTACTGATTGTGCGCGTGGTTGTACTGCAGGAACAGAGCGGAGTGTGGCGATCCCAGTAATTGCAGGCCGGGCTTATCCTGCAATTGCTTCACGCCCCGGTCAGTGCTCTAACTCATCTACAGGCGCACCACAGGCATTTGTAGCTGTGCGCCCATCGGGCGTGCCGCCGGCAATAGCTTATCAATGGTTCAAGAGTACAGCTGGTTCTGGATTTAGTCCGATAGCATTGGCTACAGATTCAATCTATACTTATTCTCCATCTGATACAGATCAACTCTACTTTACGGTGACAGATACAATCGGAACCGATACAAGTAGCATTTTTACAGTCCACATTTATCCTTATCCTTCTGTGCATACGCTTACAGACTCAGTTACGGTTTGCGAAGGAGATAGTGTTATTTTTATGTTGGTTTCACCTGATGACGCAACTACATATACGTGGAGTGGAGGCGATATTGCCTGCCTTGGAACTGATTGTCACCAGGCAATAGCTCATCCGCTCGTTTCCGGCAATATTAGTGTCCAGGCAACGAATAGTGCAGGTTGTACCTCGTCTCATAGTGTCTATGTCAACGCTCTGGCTTCACCACCATTATTGTTAGCTGCTGATAATGTAGATATTTGTGCCGGGGATGTTGTTCATATGCATGTTGTCGATGCGGATCCAACCTTAACATACCAATGGTCGGGTGACCCCTCCTGTATTGGTGTTCTCTGCGACTCAGTAGTAGATACGATTGGTGTAACAACAACATATACGGTCACGTCGACTGCTACGTCTGGATGCAGGCGTACAGCTACGATAACTATTAATGTGCATTCACAGCCTGTGGTTGTTTCAGCCAGTGCAACAACGCTTTGTGGTGCAGGAAGCGCTTTACTTTCCATAGTATCACCTGATCCCAATGTTTTTTACACATGGTCTGGAGACTATACTACATGCACAAATTCACTGTGTACAGAAGCGGTGGCAACAGTAGTGGGTAGCACGATTTATACTGTCACAGCCCTTGACGCTTTCGGATGTTCCGCTAGAGCTACACAAAGTATCGCTGTTTATCCGGTACCTTCTGTAACAGCAGTTTCCAGCATTAATGCAATTTGTGCGGGTTCCAGTGTTACTTTATCTATGCCAGACTATGATCCGTCTCTTACTTACACATGGTCGGGCGGTGGCGTATCTTGTATTTCATCATCATGCAATATTGCAACAGATGTTCCCGTGAACAATACGGTTTATACGGTCACGGCTACCAACACATTTGGATGCCGGGCAACATCAACAGTTGCCGTCAATATGTCTCTGCCGCTTAGTGTGCCGGTACCCTCGCTCAGTGTATGTCCCGGAGCAGCCGTTAGTTTATCTGTGATAGACCCGGTTGGCTTTATTGTATACTCTTGGAGTGGTGGAGATGTTACTTGTGTTGCAGAAGATTGTACTTCAGCTATTGCCCATCCGGGTTCCAATACGGTGTATACTGTCACTGCAAACAGCCTCATAGATGGCGCATGTTCTGCCACTGCAACCGTTGCTGTAACTATATATTCCTCAACGCCCGTTACGTTAGCTGCAACGGCGGCGGTATGCGCCGGCAATGTAGCAACACTCTCTGTAGTTTCTCCTGTCTCAGGTACGACTTATTCATGGGCAGGTGGCACTATATCGTGCACATCAGCTAATTGTTATAGCGCTGTTGACTATCCCTTAACAGCTACTGTTTATACCGTTATTGCTACAGATATCAATGGTTGCACCAATATCGCTACTCAAACAGTCGAAATGTCTACGCCGGTTTCAGCTTCGGCAAGTAGTACAGTAGCCTGTGTCGGACAGATAGTAACGCTTCACGCAGACCATCCTGTCGCCGGATACACATATAGTTGGTCAGGATTTGGAGAGTCTGATAGCGTCATAGACAACAGTGGCGATACACTTATTCACATAAGAGTATTCAACTCCGGTACTTATACGCTCACCGCAACAAGCGGAGGCTGTAGCGCCGTTGATGTTATCTCTGTTAATGTACACCATGTCAAGGTTGCAGGGTCAATTGATAAGAATACGGTCTGTTCCGGCTCGGCCGTCGCTATGTCTGTTGTCAATCCTACCTCATTATATACTTATTCTTGGTCAGGAGGAGGAGTTGCCTGTTCAGATCCTGATTGCTATACTGCGACTGATCATCCCGTTGTGAATACCGGATATGTACTGACGGCAACGGATTCTGCCGGCTGTTCAGATACCGCCCAATTGGCTGTTCTGATGAATGTGCCATTGGCAATAGCAGTAGCCAATGCTAATGTCTGCGCCGGACAGGTAGCTTCAGCGCACATAGTCGATCCAATAATGTCTGTTACCTATTGGTGGGGACCTTCATCCGGTTCTTACGCATGTATGAATGCATATTGTGATTCGATCAATATTAGTGCT
Source organism: Chitinophagaceae bacterium (assembly GCA_947455215.1). GTDB lineage: Bacteria > Bacteroidota > Bacteroidia > Chitinophagales > Chitinophagaceae > Flavipsychrobacter. Next base: position 1,110 of record CANGNA010000005.1, on the reverse strand, counting down.
GATACGACAACAACGTATACCGTTATAGCTACCGATACCCTCGGTTGCAGTCAGACAGACACGTTTACGATACATGTGATCCCACTTCCTGTTGTTGCAAGCGGAGTGTCTGCTACATTGGTATGTAACGGGGCTACAATTACATTGAGTGTTATGTCGCCGGATCCTGCTTATAGCTATTCATGGTCAGGAGGAGTAAGTTGTACCGATGGGTCTTGTTACACTGCAACAGCGGTAGTGGCCGGGTATAGTACTTTTATGGTAACGGCTACCGATGCCAGCGGATGTACTGGAACTTCTTCTGTAGCAATAAATACTTTTGGCACGCCAAACGCACCGGTTGCTGCTCAGGAAGTAGTTTGTTCCGGTTCTTCGGATATCCTTTACGTGCCATCACCTTCGGGAACATATGCATGGTACGGCAATACAACTGTATCTTGTATTAATGCGACTTGTGATAGTATATCTGTAACGCCAGCTGATACCGGTTACTATTATTACGTTGTGGTTGATACCAACGGTTGTCATGATACTTCAGGAATAGCTGTCCCTACTTATCCTCTGCCGGTTATCCTTGCCGGCGGCAGTGTTACGATCTGCAGTGGTACTTCCGCAACACTTACAGCGTCCGGAGGTGTGTCCTATTCGTGGTCTCCCGGAGGGTCGTCAGCCAATCCTTTTGTTGTAACGCCTGCTAATACCACCACTTACTCGGTTGTAGGAACTGATATTCATGGTTGCGGAAATACAGCGGTGGTTACAGTTAACATTCCATCTATGTCAATAAGTGGCAATAGGGTAATATGCCAGGGCGCTGCAACTACTCTTACAGCCTCAGGGGCTGTTACATATTCATGGACTCCTTCCGCAGGGTTATCGTCAACAACAAAGGCTGCACCTTCGGTTGCTCCGTCTGTTACTACAACTTATACAGTTACTGGCACGACAAGTGGAGGATGCGTGATCAGCAATACTGTAACCGTGACCGTAAATACGGCATCAAGTTATTCGGTAGCAGTAGCAGAATCCGCACCGTTTTATCTTTATGATCCTGAAATTGGCGCTTACACCTATTGTGGCGTATCATATCCGCTTGAATTAAAGGCCTCA
>CANGNA010000004.1 GCA_947455215.1 Chitinophagaceae bacterium | reverse complement strand
ATTGAGCCATTATAAATGTCATATGTGGCAAACAATAACCCATCGTATGTGTTTTGGCCTTAACTTCACGGCGCTTTAAAAACATAATAATTACATAAACAACATGTTCAGAAGGTTTTCAGTTGCGCTCGCCGCTATGTTCTGTATCGCCGGCGCAGCTCACGCGCAGGAGCCCTGTGCTTCAGACAAGGTATATTGGGAGACAGTAAAACAACACCCGGAGATACTGCAGTACGAGCAGCGCTTCGAAGAACAGATAGCGGCAGCTGTGGCGCAAAGCGGGTTCAATAAAACAACCCTCAGCGCCAGCGATACCACTACCTTCGATGTGCCGCTGGTGATACATGTGGTGCACGATTACGGCGTAGAATACCTGTCCGACGATGTAATATATAATGCGGTAAAATACTGGGCGCAGATATATGTTTGCGGGAACACTTCAGATACTGCCAATGTTATAGCCCCGTTCAAAAAATATGTAGGTAACGCCCGCATCAGGCTGCACCTGGCCACTATCGATCCTGCTGGTAAGCCTACAAAGGGCGTGGTGCATCACCACTCTTACCTTACCGGTAATGGCGACGACCAGGCCAAGATAGGCCAGTGGCCGCAAAACAAGTATATCAACCTGTGGTTCATCAACACATTTGGCGCAGCCTCTACCGGTGCTGCTGCATATGCCTATTATCCGTCTTCTGCCGCGTTCATGCCTTATTACGATGGTGTTATAGGCTTGTATACCTACATCAACTACGATATGGCCATACCGCACGAAATAGGCCACGTGCTCAACCTCCAGCACGTATGGGGCAATACCAATAACCCTGATGTGGCCTGCGGTAACGACCAGGTGGATGATACCCCGCCGACTAAGGGCCACAACCCGGTTGGTTGCTCTCCAGGTGCCCTGTTCGATACCAACTGTGCTACCGGCTATGTAAAGCACTACACCCCTGCGGGTGGTGTAGGCGACTCTCTGGTCGACTATCCGGATACTGCCAATGCACAGAACATCATGGATTACACGTATTGCCAGCGTATGTTCACCATAGGTCAGTGCGTACGCATGAGGAATGCCCTCACCGCTACTACTGCCAGCAGGAACAACCTGATAACTACGGCTAACCTGGCTGCTACCGGCGCACTGGCACCAATGCCAGACCTGGCACCCATTGCCGATTTCTCTGTAGAGCGCGCTACCGGTGCTGGTGTAGCTACAGATTATCGTACCGTATTCCTGTCTAAAACCAGCGGTGCCAATTTCACTTTCCGCAACCGTAGCTGGAACGATACGATCACCGATGTTAGCTGGACGTTCTCTAACAGCGCTGCCACTGCAACATCCACATCTCCTTCTATCGTCAGCAACTCATTCAGCACTACAGGCTGGGTTACCACTACGCTCATTGCTAACGCTAATTCCGGCCGCGATACGATCGTGAACACGCATGCTGTATATGTAGCTGATACAGCTACCGCAGGTGGCCTCGGCTACGTTCAGTCGTTCAGCACACCATCTTCTATAGATAACTGGCCTATATTCAACTACTTCGAAAATCAGTACCAGTGGCAGTATTACACAGGTGCCAGCTACGATGGCGACAATGCCTGTATCCGTTACCGCTCCCGCGATACTACCAATAAGCAGGTAGCCACTCCGTTGGGCGATCATGACGATCTGTTCACTCCTGCGTTCAATCTTACTACAGGCTCTACTTTCTATCTCAATTTCAAAACTGCGGCAGCTTCGTCTTCTAGCTCCGGTGTTTCCGGTCCTGTTGGCGACTCTCTCGAGATCGATGCCTCTACCAACGGTGGTGTAAGGTGGACGAAATTGATCGGTTACAAGCGCGGTACCCTGGCTAATAATGGTTTGAAGACCAGCGAATTCGTACCTACATTGCCTACGCAGTGGGTAGCCCGTGGTGTACAGATACCTGCATCTTACTGCACAGCCAATACTTACTTCAGGTTCCGCTATTGGCCCGGCAATACAGGTAACAACTTCTACCTGGACAATGTAAAGCTGGAAGGCTTCCCTGCGGGTGTGGCAGATATGGCTACCTCCAATGGCACGCTGAAACTGATGCCTAACCCGGCCAATAATGGTTGCCAGGTGTTGGTAAATGCTGGCAATGATGGCATGGCCCAGGTGGTGATCAAGGACATCACCGGTAGGGTAGTGTTCCAGTCAACTCAGTCAGCTACCCCCGGTAGCGAGGTTCGTTTCGATGTGTCTCGCAGTGCAACGCCCGCAGCAGGTATATACGTAGTTACAGCTATCGTCGATGGCGCCCAGTCTACCGAAAAGCTGGTCGTATATTAATTGCCGATAAAGGGTTGGGGGTAAAATGGGTATAAGTGAAGATCCAATTAAATGATTTTTAACGAATACCATCACAAACGATTAAAAAAGTGTTATTTTTACGTCCGTTTATATAAAGCAGGCTTGCTGGTGGATATTGGATAAAAAAATATTTTCTATCTAACCCAAGGTTTAGCTAAAATGTTTCGTCTTATTTAACGTAGACAATACATTTTGGTAACATTTACCGGCGTTTGTTTATAACGGACAGAATTTACTAAACTTCGAATTTCTTAATTTTTGCAAATGAAAAAAACTACTTCCCTGTTCCTGCTGGCAGCAGCACTCTTTACAGGCAGTGCTTTCGCCCAGGAAAAATGTGCTACTGATGTGATACACAGGCAGTACCTGAAGGAAAATCCGAAATTGGCTGAAAGCGAAAAGCAGTTCAACGAGTCGATCAGCCGCACGCTGGCCGGTATGGATGTTCGTACCCTGAACCGTACAATAATCGGTACAGATACTATCATCGACGTTCCTGTTGTTGTGCATATTCAGCACGCTTATGGCTCTATCGATTATCTGACCGATGATGCTGTTTATAATCTTGTTAAGAGGATGAATAACACTTATTCGCTTAACTACGATACATCTGTTGTCATAGCTCCTTTTAAGAAATATGTAGGTAAGGCAAACATTCGTTTCCACCTCGCAACTAAAGATCCGTTTGGTCAGACAACTACGGGTATCACCCGCAGGTTCACTTACCTCACTTATGGTAAGGACGATTATGCGAAGATCGACCAGTGGGCACCATCAAGCTATTACAATATCTGGTTCGAGAACGTGATCGGCCGTGCTATTGCTGGTGGTACTGTACTCGCTTACGCGCAGTTCCCTTCAGATTACGACTATCGCCCTTACTACGATGGTGTTATCTGTGCAGCTGCATTTATCGGCGATGGTAGCACTATCGAGCACGAATCTGGTCACTACTTCAGCCTGTACCACGTATGGAACAGCAGCGGTGCCGGTGCAGGTACTGCCGGCGCATGTGGTGATGACCAGGTAGATGACACCCCGCCAACGATCGGTCACCCAAGTGGTTGTGTATTGTACGATACTACTTGTGCTACTAACTATTTTAAGATATACCATCCGTGGCATTACGTGTATGACACAATGACACCTCCTAATATTATTGATAGCTTCCAGGTTGACTCTCTGGTAAATTATCCTGATACTGCCAATGCGCAGAACATCATGGACTACTCTGATTGCGAAGTGATGTTCACTAAAGGACAGGTTGCTCGTATGAGGGCTGCACTGGGTTCTGATGTAGGTCATCGCAGGAATCTGTGCGACTCTGCTAACCTGGTTTTGACAGGTGCGCTTGATCCTCGCCCAGACATGGTGCCTAAGCCAGACTTCTACGCAATTAACCCTACAGGTAATAAAATGCAGTACTTTACTTGCCCCGGTACCGACCTCAAGTTCATCAACAAGACTTGGAGGGATACCGTTACAAGCCTTACCTGGACTTTCGACAAGGGTGCATCTACGCCAACCAATACTGTTACTAATCCTAACTACAATACCTTCGTAACTAACAATTTCTCTGAAGAAGGTTGGGTATCTGTGCAAATGGCTGCTACCGGTAATAACTCAGGTGTTGGTATGGATACAATTAAGAAGATATATGTATCTAGCCCTACAGCTACTCCGGCTCTTGGCGCCTTCGAGGAATTCAATAATGTTGATGGTGATTTCAGCCACTGGCCTATATTCAACTACTTCAACAACGAATTCAAATGGCAGCATAGCGGTGTTGGTCTGTACGACAACCATTCTATGATGTACACCGGTTACGATTCTCGTGTGAACACTTCTATGGGTATCTTCCCCGTATATGGTACACCACAGGGCGACTTTGATGACTTCTACAGCATCCCTTACGATCTTACTTCTTTCGCAAGTGGCGCTTGTAACATGAACTTCTATACTTCGGCTGCATCAAGGTCAAGCAACGCACTCGATATCAACGATACCATGCTGATCTCTTATTCACTGGATCACGGTAAAACATGGCTTTCACTGGCTACTATGACCAAGAGCGACCTCATCAATAAGGGTGCCCTGTCTGTAGCTTACGCTCCACTTTCACAGGACGACTGGAAGCCAAGGACATACAGCATACCTACTACTGCCCGTCAGTCTTATGTTGTGTTCCGTTTCCGTTATATCCCTGGCGTTGACCACAATGGTTACCAGATCAGCACAGGCAACAACTTCTACATGGACAGGCTGCATTTCAGCCAGTACCCTGCAGGTGTTGAAGATGTACACACTGCTGGTCCTGATGTATTGGTTGTGCCTAACCCAACAAGCAACAATGCGTATGTTGTTGTTAAGGATGCAGACAACACTACTGCTAAGATCGTTGTTAGTGATGTTACCGGCAAAGTAGTATACACTACAAGCCAGCAGATCGCAGGCGGCGAAGCACGCATCGAAATACCTCAGACAGCTATCAGCGTTAAGGGTATCTACATGGTGCAGGCTACTACCGGCAGCCAGACAAAAACTCAGAAACTGGTAGTTTACTAATCGTACATTACCACTGTAAATAAAATAAGCGGGATGCATTTGCGTCCCGCTTATTATTTTGTACCTAATGTCCGTCCTAAAATAAGTTTACAGGTTAAGGCATATATTTCTGTAAATCAGTCTAATATAGCCGCACCACTCCGGCCGAAGTATCTGCTGAAGGAATGTGCACGATACCAGGCGCTTTGCCCGGCACTATCGATCCGCACACCTCATCCATACCCAGCGCTTTTGCTCCATTGAGTGTTGCCCAGCGCAGCAGTACGTCCCAGCCGATATCTGTATAACGACTTTTTATAGCCCGTAGTTCGGCCATTACAGATAGCTGGTGGTTAGATGCCAGGCTATCTGTACCGATGCATATGTTGCTGGTCTCGCTCATGAGCATGTCTATATCAGGCAGGCGGTCCTCAATATACAGGTTGGCATTGGGGCAAAGGCACCACCAGGCCTCATTCACCAGGGCCTGCACATGCTGCACATCTTCCCTTGGGGTAAAGGTATTGTGCACAAAGATGAACTGCCTGTTGTGTGTCATCCATTGCAGGTAAGACCTGATGGAGGACAAACCCGTAGGTGTGAATGCCGTATCATCTATGCCCAGCCCTTTCAGCAGATTGCGGATAGCACCTTCTTTACTGGTAAAGAATTGTCCTTCAGCAGCGCACTCCTGGTTGTGTATGGCTATTATACCAGATGCAGCATGTGCATCTATAAGGCCGAAAAGGGTTTTAGATACAGAGTAGGGGGCATGTGGTGTTATACTCTGTTGTAAGCGCATTTGCCCGGCTTGCTGTGCCTTAAATTGCTCATATATAATGGTGGCGTAGCCAAAGGAGCGCTGGGCATTTGTATCGCTGAATCCCAGCGATTCTACAAAGGTGTGGAAGTGCAGCTTGTCTTCTGCCCGTATATCAAGCGTATCTGCTGTATTGGCTATATCGCCTACGGCTACTACACCATTGTTATACAGCTCTTCCAATGCGCGAAAACGGGCATCTTTCTTCTGTTCTGGCGTGTGCTCGTTCCTGTGCAGCGATACTGTTTGCAGGAAGGGTACAAGCCCGGTATGCTCAGGTATCACACCCTTCATATGCGATAGTTCTGTATGGCAATGTACGTTCACAAAGCCCGGACACAGTATGCCGTCGTAGTGCCTGGTATCGGAAGATGGGTGTGTATCGGTAATGGCTATTATAGTTCCACTATCAGCTATTTCTATGGCTGATCCTTCGGGTAGCCAGGTGTCGCCATTATGGATGCGCGGTGCGGTAATGAACATGTGCTGTTATCTGAAAATACAGCCACAAAGATACCTTAACAATATGAAAAGGATAATCGGGAAATGCTATCCGCGGGCGGTAGCTTCCATTTCGTCATAGCCAATCATCTTGTTCAACTCCGGGTCCCACACCTTCAGCCTAAGGCAGGCTATTATGTCTTTAACGGTGAGCCGGGTAACACCGGGTTGTTGCAGCTCGGGTATAGCGGCCATAGCTTCCGGCAGGCGATAGAAGGGTATCTTGGAATTGAGGTGGTGGATATGATGGAAACCTATATTAGCGGTTACCCATTGCATGAACGGATTCATGGGCATATAGCTCGATGATTCCAGCGCAGCATCCACATAGTTCCATTCTGTATTGTTCCTGTAGCGTGCACCCGGAAAATTGTGCTGTGCATAGAACAGGTAAGAGCCGAGCATATGCGACAGGAAGAAAGGCAGGAAGAAGGTGAGGAACCAGGCAAGCGCACCAAAGTGTACAAACAAGTAAATGCCCAGTGCAAAATGCAGGATGAGCACCACCAGGGAATCCCAATGCTTGCGGAAGTTATTGGTGAGCGACTGTATACACATACCATACATGAACGTGGTGAAATATGCCAGGAACATATTGAGCGGATGGCGGATGGCCAAATAGCCAAAGCGTTCGCTCTTAGTAGCTTCCATAAACTTCTGCCGCGTCATTACGGGGTAGGAGCCTATGCTGGCACTATACAGCTTTGCATTGTTGTTGTGATGATGATCGTGAGAGCGCTTCCAGATACTGGGAGGGGTGATCATGTAGGCACCAAATACAGTGAATATCACTTCTGCCAGTTTAGAACTGCGCAGTATGGTATGATGCTGATAATCGTGGAAAATGATAAAGAAGCGGGACAGCATCATAGCTGCAAACACGCTACAGGCAATACGGCCAAAGATAGCGCTTACGCCGCCAATTACAGGGAAATAGATAGTGCCCAGCAAAGAGCCCACTAACAGGAACAAGGTGGTAATGGTACAATACCAGCTTTTCCAGCGGATCTCTTTTGCAAAAGCTTTGGTAGCTAAAATGAGTTCTTTACCCGTTCGCATTCTTCAGACACGACATATTTTACAATATTAAACAATACGGATAGTGGTGTTGACAAAGATAAGGCTTAACCCTTAAAGGCGGAACAATCAGGTAATATAAATTTCCTCAGTTTGTTACGATTATACGTAGACAAATTGATAATTTGGCAGGCTTCTGTGACACAAAAAAAGGCTGCCATTGCAGGCAGCCTTTTTTATATTCTTTGCATCGTATTACTCGAGCTTGAACGTGATAGGCTGAGTATAAGATACCTTAACCGCCTTACCATTTTGCTTACCTGGTTTCCATTTTGGCATTTTAGCTACAACGCGTTTTGCTTCTTCGTCGCAACCACCGCCAATACCACGCAACACTTTTACATCTGTTATAGAACCATCTTCGTTCACTACGAACTGAACCATTACGCGGCCCTGTATGTTAGCTTCTTTAGCCGCTTCAGGGTAGGCAATGTTATCGCTCAGGTACTTCATGATATCGAAAGCCGGTGCCGGCATCTGCTCCACACATGTGTAGATCTGTGGTGGCGGTGGTGCGGCAACCACACCTGTACCTGCATCGCTGGTGATACCCGGATCGATACCATTAGGATCGCCCGCCTGGTCTTTAGGACCTGCTGCGGTGATCTCTTTCTGTGGAGGTGGTACTTCCGTTTCCTTTACCTCTTCGTCTTTCTTAATTACCGGAGGGGTAAACTTCACCGTAGGCTTCACCGGTGGTGGCGGTGGAGGAGGAGGTGGTGGTGGCGGCTTCTTCGGATCGATCGGTGGCGGATCGGCAAGAGTAACCTGCTTGGTAATAAGCACAGGTTTCTTATCTACCTTTCCTGCAAATGCGCTGATAACTGCATAAACTGCAGAACCAACAGCTACACCAACCAGCACCAGCAAAGCACGGCCTACGCGCTTTGTGTAGTTTTTGCGCAACTCGTAACCGCCGTATTTTTTATTACGGCCCTCGTATATGATATCGAGGTAGTCGCTGGTTAGAATTTTATTTACATCCATTATGAACTCTTTTTGTGGTTGTTGCTCCAGTTAATGAAAGCATGTCTTTTAAAACTGCATTGCAAACAAAGCCTATTTGATACCATTGGCCGCTTCAGTAGCCTTGATGTTGTCTTGCTCGATAGTTGAGATATCGATGATCGCATAAACCTTTACGTCATTGATATTCATTTCGTCAAGCATGTTCACCAGGTCGCTGTAAGTGCTGGTAGTATCGGGCTTTATCAATACGGTTGCCTGGTCTTTGGCAGTAAGTGCGCCACTACGCTTCATGTCATCAACCATTTTCTTTTTGTTGATGATCACATCGCGAATGCCGTTCTTTTGTGCAAAGCCGGTAACCTTGTATTCTGGCTGGTGGTCAGGGTCGTCAGCTATACCTTCGTAGTAATATACCCTATGGTTTTTGCTGAGCAGTACTGTGAGTGCCACGCTTTTCTTGATCTTGTTCTTATCCTCATCCGTCAGGTTCTTATCCTTGTACGGCATGTTGATCTCCATCGTCTTTGGCTTGGCCAGAGTAGTGGTGAACATGAAGAACGTGATCAGCAGGAAGCCCAGATCCACCATTGGGGTAAGATCTATACGGGTACTTAATTTTTTACCTTTTTTGACGCCGGGGCCCTTTTTATGCCCCCCGCCGGACGAGGTATCTAATTCTGCCATATCAAAAAATGGTTTTTACCTGTTACGGTAGTTTGTTAACAATTGCCTTATTACTTCTTTTCGCCTGTGCCGGAGTTAGCTTCTATATAAGCAGCTGTACCCTGTGGTATGGACTTAAGATTGGTAATAAGATTGAATTTAAAGATCTTGTAACCTTCCAGCGTTTTGATGATCTTCGATACGTTAGGGTATGAAGCGTCACCATCGGCCTTGATACAGATGCGTACTGCGGGATTGGTTGTCCTGGCACTTACTATCCAGTCGCCCAGTTCGTTGGTAGGCACGTTCACAGCAGTATCTACAGGTATGCCGGGTGTAGTGGCATCCATGCTCTTTTGCTGCTCGGGGGTAGAAGAAAGGTACTGCTTGAGCTGGCCCAGCGGAACACCTACTGATGCACCCAGTGCAAAAGAGTTCTTTTCTGCCTCTGTAAGCTTGAGATCTTTGCTAGCATTCAGATCTTCTATCAGTTCCTTACGCTTCAGTTTGTTATCGATAGCAAAGAAGATACGTCCTTTGGCATCAACGGTAAGCAGCATCACGTCCTTATCGGGCAGAATGATAGAAGAAATGGATGACGGTGTTTTAACTACCACCGGCTCCTCTGGCTTGAACTTGGTTGCCAGCATGAAGAAGGTAAGCAGCAGAAAAGCCACATCGCACATAGCCGTCATGTCTATGTTCGTACTTTTCCGAGGTATTTTGGCGTGAGGCATTATCTTGCTTTCTAATGTTTAACAAATAAGACGCGCGGAGCATTACTATTCCACAAGTCTCTTTTAAATATTTTTACTTAAAATATCATTTGTAGTTAGAAGCAAAGCTCTGCGTCAGTGTGAAACCACTTTCGTCGATGCTGTAAGTGATGCCGTCGATCAATGTTGTAAAGAAGTTGTAAGCGATGATAGCGATGAATGAAGTGCTGATACCGAGAGCGGTATTGATCAACGCTTCAGAGATACCATTCGCGAGAGCGCCTGCATCCGGAGCACCTGCCTGGCCCATGGCCTGGAATGAACGGATCATACCCAATACCGTACCGAAGAGGCCGAGGAGGGTAGCGCAAGAAGATATAGTAGACAAGAACACCAGGTTCTTTTCCAGCATAGGCAGCTCAAGCGCTGTTGCTTCTTCTATTTCTTTAGATATACCTGCCAGCTTCTGGTCTGTGTCCAGATCTGTAGTGTGTACCATTTCCTCGTACTTAACAAGGCCGGCACGCATTACATTACCTACAGAGCCTGCCTGCTTGTCGCACTCGGCGATAGCTGCCTGCAGATTTTTGTTGGCGAGGTGGTACTGTACTTTACGAACGAATTCGCCACCGTCAATTTTACCTTTAGCTTTAACAATGGTCAGTGCGCGCTCTATAACGAAGCTGATCAGAGTAAGCAATGTTGCTAACAATACAGGTACAACAAAACCGCCCTGGTACATGGTACCCAACACACTTTTTGCTTTTTCCCTTGTTTCACCATCAGAGAAGTTCGAAGGACTACCTAATACGAACTTCCAAATTACGTAACCGGCCACGATACATGCCACTACTACTAACAGGTTGGTCATAAAGTTGTTAGCATTTTTGGGTTTACCTGCACGATTTCCCTGATTGGCTGGTTTTGGCGCTGCCGTCTTTACATCTGCCATAATTCTGCTTTTGTTTTTTGTTCTGAAATTGGTTAATTAATAAAAAAAAATTAGTGTGTACCTGCAAAGATATTGGTCTGCATCAAAAAAACAATTCGGCTCCATAAAATAATTTTCAACACGTTATGCTTGTTCTAATGCCCGTTTCACCGCTACTTGTCAGATAGCATTTTACCACGTTTTTTGCTGCAAAATCATGCCATCCTTAACAATTATTTAATCGTCAGAATAGTACGCAAAAAACTAAAAAGGAGAAGAGAGCTGTGGTGTACTCCCGGTGGTTGTTACTTCAGAAACGAAAGGTAATAACATTTATTGCATCTGCACAAGTGTTTAGATATTTTTAACAAAGTGCCAATGCGTGGTGTTTTGTACGTAAGCGACATATGTGGCGAAAAAGTCGTTTACTCTCATAATATGCCTCATCAACACAGTATCTGTATCAGCTTTTGGGCATTAATAGCATTGGTATAGTTATATAGCGCAGCGCTACGGTGGGCTATTTCGTCTTCGGTGAAAGGTGTGTCTTTTATATTGTTGATGAGTTGTGCCAGTTCGGTAGCCGTATTGCCTAAAGGGCATATGTCGGCTTTAAGGCCTGTGCCATGTAGCATATGGTTGTTCACTACCAGGTGCCTGCCGCCAAATAGTGCTGCCATAAGTTTCAGCTTCACGCCACTGGTCTGGAAGGTGGTCAGTACATTCACTTGTGCCTGGCGCAGCAGGTCGTTCATGGTAGCACTGTCGGGGTTGGCTATCAATTGGCAGTTGTGTTGTACACACGCGGCAGCTATGCGCTTGTCGGGGTCTTTGCCCGCTATGGTGAGTGGTATGTGCAGCAGTGAGGCCACTTTGGTCACCAGGAACAATGCCGCCTCAATATTTTCCGGGTGAGACAGATTGCCATGGTACAGTGCGTAGGTGCCTGTTCCGGGTTGTATATCTATCGTGTCGTATTGATGAAAGGGTGGTATCCACTGATGTCGGGCAGCAGGGTACAGACGTTTAAAATGCTCATTGTCGGCTGCAGAAAGGGCCACAAAAGTGCTGCAATCGGTAAGTCCTGCCTCGTAAGTCTTCAGCCTGGCAGCCTCGGCCCGGTAAATCATTTGCTTAAAGAAGCGGGTCTCAGAGGTAGCCAGTTGCCGGAAATAGTCGTGCTCGATATTGTGTATCCTTATGGCTTTTTTGCGGTCTGCCAGGGCAGGGTGGGAGAGGCAGGCAGTGGTATGTATCCCCTCGAACAGTATTGGTGCATCAACAGCCGCAAGGTTATTCACCAGTGCTTCCGATCGCCTGGAGGCCACTATGTAGGGCAGTGCCGATGCGAATGATGTAGCACCATTGCGGGGGTAGTAATGCACCGCCTCGCAGTATTGGTTCAGCTCTTGTCGTTGCCCGCGGCCATATTCGAAGCAGTGGAGGATGATGCTGCAACCAGCCTGTTTCAGTGCCTTTATCTTGTAAAATACATCGGCCGCACCGCCATAATCGGGCGGGTAGGGCACGTCGAACGACACGATATGTAGCCTATTGTGCGGCAAGTTGCTGGTATACGTTGATCAGTGTTTTTTCTTCTTCCTGCCAGCAGAATACCTCGCGTGCTGCCAGGCAGTTTTGCTGCAGCCTGTTGTAATAAGCATCATCGGTCAGCAGCCTGTTCAGCGCCGCAGCTATAGCTTCCGGCGATACATCGTCAATAAGCGATGCGATCTCGAAACGGGTATTGATGCGCTCATACTCCGGGTATTTGATGCACAATTGGGGTACGCCGCTATGCATGTAGTCAAAAAAACGGTTGGCCAGGCTAAGACGGTTGCTCAGGCTGGTATCCTCAAAAAGGGTGATACCCACCCAAGCCTTTATGGTATATTCTTTAAGGTCTGCAGGGGGCACATATCCCTTAAATATTACCTTGTCCTGCAGCCCATGTTGTTCGGCAAGCGCCATGGCCTGCTCTATAAAATTGCCCTTGCCGCAAATGATCAGGCGGGCATCTACCAGCTTCATGGCGGGTATCAGCTGCTCAAAACAGCGGCCCACGTTAACGGCGCCCTGGTATAAGATAAAGCGCTCCGGTTTTTCGGGTATGGTTATGGGCCTGAGCACGGTGGCATTGCGCACCAGCTTGTAATCTACACCATATTTGGTTTTAAAATCCTCGGCATAACACTCGCCTATGGTATAGCCCACCGGGAAGTTGGGCACCGTATGATTGCCTATCCACAGCCACATTTTGTGTACCGATGGGCGGTCTATCACCTCCTTAAGTTCTGTAAATATCTCGTGGGCATCGTATACCCGCTTCTTGCCCCGCAGCTTAGATGCATAATACACCGGCAGTATAGTGTCCAGGTCTATGGTGCAAAGAATGTCTGCCTTGGCAAACATCAGCCAGAAGAACAGCTTTATCCAGTAGTGCAGGTACATGATCTTACCCTGCTCCGCTATAAGCGGTATGCGGTGTTGCCTGAATGGCCTGGGGATAATGGGCTGACTGGTCTTGCGCTCAAAGCCCACCAGTGTTACATCGTAGCCCGCATCTGTAAGCGAGGTGCAGATACGTATCATCCGCTGATCGTAGTTCAGATCATTGGTCACTGTGCAGATTATCCTGGTAGGCTGGCTCATTATCGGGCTGCAAAATAACCAAAATGTAGGTCAATTGCTTTAGGTTCACGCAAAGGGCGCAAAGGTCTATCGCAAAGGGCCGCAAAGAACACTGGACAGGCAGAGCACGCCAAGGTGCTACAGTCAACAGAAATTTAGTTGGCCGGCTTTTTCAGCACAGCTACGGTCAGCCGGCTTATGCATACCAGCTTGCCGCGTTCATCGGTTATTTTTATGTCCCATACGTGGGTAGTAGCGCCTACGTGCAGTGGTGTTACAGTAGCGGTCACCATGCCATCTTTCTTGCCCCTTACATGGTTGCAGTTGATCTCTATGCCCACGCATATCTGCTTCTCGCGGTCTATACTGGCCCATGATGCTACACTGCCAATGGTCTCTGCCAGTGCTGCCGAGGCCCCTCCATGCAGCAGCCCATACGGCTGATGCGTGTTGCTGTTCACCGGCATGGTGGCTTTCATGAAGCCATCGCCCACTTCTGTGAACAATATGCCCAGTGGTTCAGACATGGTGTTCTTCGACAGATCGTTGAGCATTTCGACCGTTATACCGCTTGCAGTCCAGTTCATTTATGGTTATAGTTTTGTGAATATTTTTAGGCTGTAGAACTATTAGTGCAATAATAATATTGAATAACTAGGCAATACTATTAATTTTGCGCAAAAATCAGAAACCTTTTTTAAGAGATCATGCACACAATTCTGGTTGCCGGCGCAGGCAAATCCTCTACTTACCTCATTCAGTACTTACTATCTCACGCAGCTCAAAATAAATGGAAGGTCATTGTAGCCGATGGCGATGCCAATGCAATAGCTGAAAAAACTGAGAATAGTCCATTTGCAGAAGCAGCACCTATAGACATTACCAATGCCGACCAGCGCGAACCCCTGGTGAAGCGTGCCGATATAGTGGTATCGCTGATGCCACCGACCTTGCACATACACCTGGCCAAAGATTGCCTGAAGTATAAAAAGAACCTTATCACATCATCTTACATATCGGACGAGATGAAGGCTATGGATGAGGACGTAAAGAATGCCGGCCTGATGTTCATGTGCGAAATGGGCCTTGATCCGGGTATCGACCATATGACGGCCAGCAAGATCATACACAGCATACACCGTGTAGCCGGCAGCATCTATAGCTTTAAGTCTTACTGCGGTGGCCTTATTGCCCCGGAGAGCGATAATAACCCATGGCACTATAAGTTCAGCTGGAACCCGCGCAACATCATTACTGCCGGCCTGGGTGGTGCCAAATACCTGCAAAATGGCAAGGTGGTGGAAGTGACTTACGAAAAGATATTCGAGAACAATAAGAAGATAAAAGTTGATGGCCTCGGCTCTTTGGCGTATTATCCTAACCGCGACTCCCTGAAGTACCTGGACATATACGACATGCCGGATATCAAGACCTTCCTCAGGGCTACGCTCCGTTATCCGTCGTTCTGCCAGGGCTGGGATGCACTCATACAGCTGGATATGACCACCATGGAGGACAGCTTTGATAAGAAGGGCCAAACCCTTGCGTCGTGGTTGATGGCCAAGAGCGGTTGTACAGACAAGAACAAGCTGAAACAGCACGTAGCGGATAAGCTGCATGTAGATATAGACAGTACACAGATGGAATTGCTGGGTTGGCTGGGCTTGTTTGAAGAATATCCGCTGATGCCGGGTACAGCTTCATCGGGCGAGATATTGCTGGACCTGCTGCTGAACAAGTGGGAAATGGCATCGGCAGAGAAGGATATGGTAGTGATGCAGCATGAGATAGAATACATGCACAAAGGCCGCAAGACCAAGCTCACCAGCACTATGGTGATCAAGGGCGAGAATCGCGACAAATCGGCCATGGCCAAGACAGTAGGTCTGCCAATGGGTATACTGGCCCGCCTGGTGCTGAACAAGAAGGTGGCGCTTCAACCGGGTGTGCATATCCCTAACATGCAAGCTGTTTACCGCCCGGTACTGGCCGAGCTGGAAGACCACGGTATAGAGTTCATAGACGAGATAGCTTAAATAGTTTTCGACATGTAATATGACCGGCCTTCAACAAGGCCGGTTTTTTTATAAAGAAAAATTTGCGCAGTTAAATGGTTGCGCATACATTTGCAGTCAAATGGTTGCAAGTAAATGGAAGTAAGAAGAGATGTTTTCCAAGCTATAGCCGACCCTACACGCAGGGCTATTATCACGCTGCTGGCTGCACAGGCACTAACGCCGGGGGCTATAGCGGCCAATTTTAATGCCACCCGGCAAACGGTATCTAAGCACATACAAATACTTACCGAATGCGAACTGCTGAAGTATGAATCGCTGGGGCGCGAAATTTATTACAGTCTGAATGCTACTAAAATGAAAGACATAGCCGACTTTATAGAGCCTTTCAGGGCAATGTGGGACAGCAAAATGAACAACCTTGATGACGTATTAGCACAACTTAAAAACCAATAAATATGTACCAGACAAACTACACCGTAGACAAGGCTGCCAATTCGATAAAGGCAGAGCGAACATTTGCCGCACAACTGCCATTGGTATGGCGTGCATGGACAGAAAAGGAGATACTGGACCAATGGTGGGCGCCAAAGCCCTGGAAAGCCGAGACCAAGACCCTTGATCTGAGGCCGGGCGGTGTATGGTTATACGCAATGTCTGGCCCCGACGGTGAAAAACACTGGAGCAAATTAGAATATACCGAGGTAGTACATGAGCAATTATACACCGGGCATAGCGTATTTTGCGATGAGCACGGCATGCCTGCCACAGGTATGAACGCCAGCAAATGGCATGTTCAGTTTATTGGTGAGGGTGATATTACTCACGTCACCACAACGCTCACTTTTCAAACTGCAGCAGATATGGAACGCCTGATAGCGATGGGCTTTGAGGGTGGATTTGCTATGGGCCACAGCAACCTGGATGAATACCTGCAGCAACATGCAGTTTAATATCAATCAAAGTACACAAACAAGAAAGGAGCCAAACGGCTCCCTTTTTGTTTAATATGTATCCAACCACTTTGGGTTTTCACTTTTGCCTTTTGACTTAGCTAAATAACTTCCCCTTCCAGGTCGTAATCATAAGCTTTGGTAATGCGGACGTTCACAAAGTCGCCAATTGGCAGGGCCTTTTTGCTGTCTATCACTACTTCATTATCCACCTCCACGCTGTCAAACTCTGTACGGGCAAGGTAGCGGCCTGCCTCTTTCTTATCTATGATCACCTTGAATTCCTTACCTACTTTTTCCTGGTTCTTTTCCAGCGATATTTCCTGCTGCACTTCCATTATCTCCTGTGCACGGGCTTCTTTCTCTTCAGCAGGTATATTGTCTACCAGCGCATACGCCGATGTGTTTTCTTCGTGTGAGTAGGTGAAGATACCTACGCGGTCCAGCCTTGCTTCTTCCAGGAAACGTTTCATGTCTTCCACATCGTCCCTTGTCTCTCCCGGGAAACCAGTGATAAGCGTAGTGCGGATGCAGATGCCGGGAACCCTGTCACGCACATTACCTATCAGTTCCATAATATCATTACGGGTTATCTGGCGTTTCATGGCGGTCAGCATATTATCAGATATATGCTGCAATGGCATATCCAGGTAATTGCATATGTTGTCGCGTTCGCGCATTACGTCCAGTATATCCAGCGGAAACTTATGCGGGTAGGCATAATGCAGGCGTATCCAGGTCAAGCCTTCTATATCGCTCAGGTGCTTCAGCAGGTCGCTCAAAGCACGTTTTTTGTAGATGTCCAGGCCATAATAAGTAAGTTCCTGGGCTATCAGCATTATCTCCTTTACGCCCATGCGCACCAGCTTCTTGGCCTCTGTAACTACCTCTTCAATGGTTTTGGAAACGTGTCCGCCACGCATCAGCGGTATGGCGCAGAAAGAGCAGGTGCGGTTGCAGCCTTCCGATATCTTCAGGTACGCGTAGTGCTTAGGTGTGGCCAGCAGGCGTTCGCCTATCAGTTCAGCTTTGTAATCGGCGTTGAACTGTTTCATCATCAAAGGCAACTCCATGGTACCAAACCAGGCATCTACCTCCGGTATCTCATTCATCAGGTCGTTACGATAGCGCTCGCTCAGGCAGCCGGTAACATATACCTTATCCAGCCTGCCGCTACGTTTCAGGTCTACCTGCTCCAGAATCGTGTTCACGCTTTCTTCTTTGGCCTTATCAATAAAGCCGCAGGTATTCACCACCACAATATTGTGGTCCAGCTTACTGTTCTCATGCACCACATCAATACCATTGGCATGCAGCTGTCCGCTGAACACCTCGCTATCCACCATGTTCTTAGAACATCCCAGCGTTATGATATTTACCTTATCCTGCTTTAGTTTTCTTGTCTTCACCTGTTCTTAGTCTTAAAGATTCCTCTTATTCTTCGATTAATATATGTTCTGTGTACAAACCTCTATTTATGTTTTTAACCGATTGTAACAGTCGTTCTTTGTTAAGCTTGCTATTTAATAAGTAATCTGTTTCAGACAGCTTTTTTACTCTTTTGCTGTTTGTTGAAGCATCTGGTACTATATTTTTATTTTTCGACATAATATCTTTATAAAATTACAGCTTTCGAATTTCTACAATCTACTTTCTACTCCAAATTACTTCTGCCTGATAAATATTCTTACCGGTACACCGCTAAAGTTAAAATGGCTGCGGATCTTGTTCTCCAGGAAGTTTTTATATGGCTCTTTTATCGCATCGGGGTGGTTGCAATAGAATGCGAAAGAAGGTACGTGTGTTGGCACCTGCTGCACAAACTTGATCTTTACTGAATAACCACGGGTCATTGGCGGGGCAAAACGCTCTATTTCTTTCAGCATGATGTCGTTCAGCTCAGATGTCGCTATGCGTTTAGTGCGGTTCTCATATACCTCCAGTGCTTTTTCCATAGCCTGGAATATGCGGGTCTTTTCAGATGCTGAGGTGAAGATCACGGGCACATCGGTAAACGGTGCTATGCGGTCTTTCAGCATTTTCTCGTAGTCGCGGGCAGTATTGGTCTCCTTGGCTACGGTGTCCCATTTGTTCACCAGTACCACAATGCCCTTGCCTTTACGGGCTGCCAGGCTGAAGATGCTCACATCCTGCGTGGTAACGCCAACGCTGGCGTCTATCAGCAGCAGGCACACGTCAGCCTCGTCCATGGCACGGATAGCGCGGATAACAGAATAGAATTCCAGGTCTTCCTGTACATTCTTTTTCTTGCGGATACCGGCGGTATCTATCAGCATGAACTCTTTACCAAACAACTTGTAGTGCGTATGTATGGTATCGCGGGTAGTACCTGCAATGTCCGATACTATGGTACGCTCTTCGTTGATGAGTGCATTCAGCAGGGTAGATTTACCGGCATTGGGCTGGCCAATGATGGCAAACTTAGGCATTGGGTTGCCATCTTTATCCAGCTGTTCTGTAGCTACGTCTTCGCCTATGTGCTCGGTCACTTCATCCAGCAGTTCGCCGGTGCCGCTGCCCGATATAGATGATATCATGAATGTTTTTTCGAAGCCCAGACCGTAAAACTCTGTACCAAACAGAGCGCGTTCCTGGTTATCTACCTTATTTACTACCAGCAACACCGGCTTTTTAGAACGGCGCAGTATATCGGCCATCTCCTCGTCCTGGCCGGTAATACCGGTCACAGTATCGCATACAAATAATATAAGGTCGGCCTCGTCCATGGCAATGTGTACCTGCTTGCGTATCTCGCGTTCAAATACATCATCCGATCCGTGTACGAAACCTCCGGTATCTATTACGTTAAAGGTTTTGCCATTCCAGTCGGCAATACCATATTGGCGGTCGCGTGTTACACCGCTTATGTCGTCAACAATAGCCTTACGCTGTTCCAGCAGGCGGTTAAATAATGTCGACTTTCCCACGTTAGGCCTTCCAACAATGGCAACTGTAAAACCTGGCATTTAAAATAAATTTTATATAAAGGGTGCAAAGGTACGCTATATTATGCACAAGAAGTGTTAATAGCTATTGTATTACTCTGTCACACCCACCATCACACCAAAGTCACCATCGTTGTCCATACGTTGCAGGTCGGGTATATAGCTGCGGGATATGCCACCATCAAGGAAGAGCGCATTGTTACAGTGCAGTTTTTCTTTAAAGAGTGTAGCGAGGTCGTAAAAGTTTACCAGGCCTTCCGATATCACCAAAAACACATTCCCGTTTTCGTCTATGCCCACAGCATTGCGGATGTTGATATTGGCTGACCCTTTGGCAAATGTTTTGTTGATCGCTCCGTCTATTACCAGCATTGGCCCCGATTGTGTGGCATATTTTACTTTTTCCTTCTGTTTGGTATAGGCTTGCGTTGTGGCAATGTGCGCCCCCGATGCTGTGCTATAGAAAACACCATTGGGTTGCATGTAAAAATTAGTGGCCGGTCCTTGCTTCAGGTCTATCTTACGTAGTGTTTTATAGTTTTCTATGTACAGGCCCTTGGGTGCATTCTCGGTAGTATACATGCCGGCATTGGCGGCAAACAGCAGCTTTTTGTGTTTGGTGGCAGTATATGCTTTAAGGTTGCCCAACGTTTTCAGAATGGTGCCCTTGTCGTTCTTCCAGTACAGTTGCACGTCTTGTCCTTTATTGGCGGCTTTATACACGTCGTAACTGTTACCATTCAGCTTTACCGTGTAGGCTGCATTCTTATTCAGTGCATGGGCATTCTGGGCATAAATAACCGGATGGCTGAACAGTAGCAACAATAGTACAAGGTATCTCATTGAATGGTTGGTTGTCCGGCAAATATAACATTACCGTATGGCATGGTATTTAATTATTGATAGGTATGATACTGCAATTAAATCCTACGATATTAGTAGATACTCCCCTGGGCAGGGGGCATGCTATTTTCCTTGTAGACTATGGCCAGCACCAGAATACCTGCTGGGTAGTGGCCTTAGAAAGCAATGGCGTGGTCAAACACTTCGATAGCAACGATATTATTGTTACCACCAATTACACCTATCATATCAATACGGAGAAGAATGTGAACCATAAGTAGCTCATTCTTTCCACTCCAGCCGTTCCAGCAATTGTTGGTAAGATGTTTCTGAAGAGATACCATAGCCGGTTACCAAAGTACCCTTTATGCCTTCGCGGGAGACCAATGCGTAAACAGAGGCTTCTTCATCGGGGTCAGAGTCTCCTTCATAGCGGTACATATCCACTATTTTCAGCTCTTCCGGCATATATTTTCCGCCTTTCCAGGCTACGCCATCTGCGTCTAAATGAAAGTCGGCCGTATGCCCTTGTGCCCTGAATGCAGCCAGTGCTTCAGCTACAGGCCCGTAATGAACGATGTGCTTTTCCATTTGGTACAAAAATTGATATACTAAAGTTAAAGCATAATTGCATGACCTTACACTACACTACTAAAGAACAATGTCCGTGCTGCAGCTTTTATACGCTGGACAGTGACTTCGACATTTGCCCGGTGTGCTTCTGGCAACACGACCCCGACCAGGAACAGGATCCCCACGCCGAGGGCGCCAATGCCATGACCCTGTATGAGGCCCGTAACAAGTACCGGCAGATAGGAGCCTGTGGTGAACACCTGAAGCATTATACAAGGCCGCCATTAGATGAAGAAAGGCAAAGACCATAGCTAATATATACAATAAGAGCCGGGCATTGCCCGGCTCTTATCATAATCGCAAGTATCAGTATTGGTTTATCCGGTATACCCCAGGTCCTTCACTAACGCTTCCGGCAGCTTAGGTAGCATATTGCGTGGTAACAGGAAGGAGGTCAGTTCAGATAGTTCCCGGAAGATATAGTGGCTATCAGCAGCGCCGCGAAGGTATTCTGCACCTGTGCTGCCACCTGTGCCTACGCGCTTACCTATAGTGCGCTGCACCATGTGTATATGCCTGTGGCGCCACATGCTCAGGTTCTGGTCTACTTCCAGCAGAATGCTCAGCAGTTCATACGGCAGCTGCAGCAGCGGATGATCGCGGTACAGCATGATGAATAAGGCATTGCGGCTGGCATCGGCACTGAACGAGCGTCCTTGCGGGTATTCAGCATCGTTCGTGAACAGCGTATCGAACAGTTTCATGTTCTGTTCCTCGCCCGGTCTCAGGCTGCCTTCGTAGGCGTCGCGGTAGTGCTTCCAGAAATTATCTCCGTTCCAGTAGGCTTCATTTTGTACAAACGGCATACGCTCCAGCCAGCTGTTCAGTAATACCAGCAGCGATGCTTCGCTTTCTGCTTTCTTTACCCTTTCCACATCGGCAGGGGTAAGCTGAGACAGGTAGTATGCCTTTCCGTGGCGCTGGTCGTACTGCAGCCCCAGGGTGGCTTCTATCATTTTGAATTGTATACTCTGGAAACCTGAAGCCGGGCGCAGCAGATCGCGGAAGTCAAGGAAATCAAGCGGGGTCATCGTCTCTATGATACCCATCTGCATTACGGCAACCTCCAGTATACTGCATACACGTTTCAGTCGGTGTACGCTATTATATATGTCGGGAGTGTTATTGTGTACCGATGGCTGCTTGAACACATCACGGACAACATTCAGTTCGTGCAATATCTGCTTGAACCAAAGTTCATATGCCTGGTGAATGATGATGAACAACATCTCATCATCAGCCTTTATGCCTTCTTTCGCGCTTTCAGGTTCCTGGGCATTCAGTATTTTATCCAGTTGCAGGTATTCGCTATAGTATACCGGCTTACGGTCTTTTAAATCCATGCAGCGAAAATAGCAATAAAATATTCTCCTGCTTATGTGTTGTTTTAAAGTACTGCTGATATAATTTTTCTGTATTATATTTGGTGTTGATAACTATAAAACACTAAAGATGAAAAAGACTATCTATCTTATTGCTATCTTATTCTGTGGCTTGTCCGCTAAGGCCCAATTGGCATTTCAACACACTTACACGCTGTCAAACGATCTGTCGGTGGGCGATCTTTTATTATCAGGCAAAAAGTATTGCGCCCGCAATGCCAACCAGACGATCCTGTACAACCTGGATCATTCTATATGGAAGACGATCAATATGCCGGTGATTGCCGGCTGGTATCCGGGCGCCCAGGGAATTAAGAACTATATCTCTGAAAATCTATTCAAAATAGATAATAAGGTAGATATGGTTGTTTGCTATGGAGATAGCACGCATATACCAACTGGTAATGGTCCGTTTAAATATGTTGTTTTTGATGAGGATGGACTGATCATTAGTACTATCGACTCAGTAGATTGGAATTTTGAAGTACATAATATCGGGGCGGATTCTTTCGTTGCTTTTGTGAATAAGTGGTCAGGGCCAACCTTTGCTGCAAACATTATATCGATATACAAACTGCCGGGTACTTTGCCATGCAATCCTTGTGGTGCTGGTCCGGGTCTCGGTATCCCTGCAACAAACTCGTCCGACAACAGCAGTTTGCTGCTTAACCCTGTGCCTAATCCATCATCTGCTTCTGTGAGGATAGGATATGAACTGAAACCCGGCACTACCGGGGTGATCGAATTATACAATTCCAAGGGTCAGTTATTACACAGTTATAATGTCGATCATACGTTTAATTATCTGTCTCTGGATAACTCATCGTTGGCACCCGGCAATTATTACTACCGTATAGTTACGTCCGATCATCGGACCACTGCCAGGAAAATGATAGTGATCCGATGATTGGTTATCTCTGTTTGTTCGTGGCTATCTAATGACTCACCACGAGTCGTCCCTGCCAGCTGTTATTGTCATTGTTCAGCCTGATGATGTAAATGCCATTAGGCATACCGGATACGTCAAAGCCGCACGCATCGCCCGTTACCTGCTGTGCCAGGATGTTCTTTCCCATCAGGTCTGTAACTGCTATTGTTCCGGCTGTGGTAAATGGTAATAATACTGTACAGGTGCCATTGGCCGGGTTAGGTTGTATGGCGGCATCATCAAGGTGCAGAGCTGCAATGCCCACCGGCGCTATCACTATAGTATCTGCATTGCTCACAACAGTTGGGTTGGCAGTACATACCGAGGTAGTAACCTGGCAGGTGATGATATCGCCCGTAACCAGCGATGATGATGAATAGGTAGGAGATATCAGCCCTACGGCAGTACCGTTCTTTTTCCAGGCGTAGTGTGGTGTAGGGCCACCATTTGTTACCGTTGCGGTAAATGTGATGAGCGTGCCCGCAGGGACCATGGTGCCGGGGCTGGCACTGATGGTAACTGTAGCATCTACTAATGGCCATATAGGCATAACTATAGGATTACTATATGCTGTAGCAGGAGATGTGCAGGTGTCGCTGCTCTGTAGTATACATCTTACCGTATCGCCGTTGTGCAGGGTGGTGGTAGAGTAGGTAGCGGAAGGCCCCGCTTGTACCACAGTACCATTGACCAGGAAGGTATAGGTAGGGTTGGTACCTCCGTTGATAGAGCTGGCGGTAATGACCGATGTGCTACCCTCGCACAAAAACGAAGGCCAGTTGGATATAAAGACCGCCATTGATGTCCCCAGTTCATTTGTTTGCAGGTCGTAGGTTTGCGGTAATACAGCCTGGTCATGGAAGCCATATCCCGTGTATACATGATATGGTTTGTCAAAAAAGGCAACGGTACCGCTGCTTGTAAACAGGCTTATGTCACTTTGCAGTCCGCACCCGATACCGGCACTTTCTCCACCTGTATCGGTTCGCATAATAAAGTTTCCGGAGTATTCATTGGTACCATAGAATGTGCTGTCATAACAGGTGCCCGCCGTTAGTATGTCGCCGCCCGGCATTACCGCTATCAGGTTGCTCTCGTTCTTATTCCGGTGTGCTTTGTATCGTTTGGCCCATAAAACATGTCCTGCCGTATCTGTCTTATAAATACATTGTTTACCGGTTCTATAATTGGTGAATGTATTGGTAGCGGCATCTGTAATGCCTGTTATCAGGTAATTGCCATCAGGCGCAATTGTAAAATTTTCCAGGTCTATTTCCGATATCGAAGGCGTGTCGGTGATGTTTGTAAGCGATATAGGGGTACCTGATGTGTTTATTTTTAATAGTTGTGTCCCATAATTGCTGATCCCTATAAGGATAGTTGAATCGGGCAGCAATCTCATTTTAGAGAATATCGGATTCAGGTAGTGAGTAGTGAAATTCAGATAGTCAGACTTTAACCAGATCACATTTCCGTTAGTGTCGGTCTTTATCAGCAATTGGCTCACAAAGTCTGCATCATACTCGGCAAGCCCGCTAAAAAGGTAGCCATTGTTCACCGGTATTATGTCCGTAATGCTTGTCGGGACCCCTTGTGTAAAGTCCAGTTGCAATGTGCGATAAAACAATGTGTCTCCACTATTATTCATTTTTATTATAGAGAGACCAAAGGTGTCGAGAGCGTGGAAGCAGGCTATGAAGTTGTTGCCGGGAAGGCTCTTCACTTTGTCAGCCTCGGTATACGGATAAGAGGTAGTATAGTTATAGCTCTTGCTCCAGAGCAGATCGCCTGCGCCGGAAAAACACAGAACTACTGGTAATTTCCGGCTTAGCGTAGTAGTGTCTGTCATG
Organism: Chitinophagaceae bacterium; assembly: GCA_947455215.1. Taxonomy (GTDB): domain Bacteria; phylum Bacteroidota; class Bacteroidia; order Chitinophagales; family Chitinophagaceae; genus Flavipsychrobacter. The sequence goes on along the minus strand of CANGNA010000004.1, from coordinate 77,536 downwards.
GTGGCCCCTACTACAATATTGCCATTGTCCAGTTCGTCGCAGGTAATACCGGAAAGGTTGTTTGTGGCCGGCCTGTAACTTTTAGACCATATTACGGCATCGGTGGTTGTGTTGGTCTTAGTTACGTTCAGGCTATTGTGTAACACATCGTGCCCTATGCTACCAACGGTAAGCAAGTTGTTGTCTGACAATAATTTACTTTCCCTGTTGTTCACATTCAGATCTCTTATCGAATAGAACTTTTGGTAAGGTTGTGCAAAAACGCCGGGCTGGGTTGCAAAGAATAATGCAACGAGAACTGAGAGGTATCTGAGCATATTTTTCGTTTTGTATAACTAACGGATAGACAAAATGATTATTGTGCAAATAATATACGATATAAGATATTTTATATTTGTACAAACTTATGCCTGGCATGGCTGGTATAAATCCCCCCTTTTATCCACCTGCATAAAATGCGGCTTTTAGGAGCGATTTTGTACATTTGAGTGTTTCAAAAAAAGCATAAACAGACTTATGTACATTAAAAGATCGCTTCTTTTAGGTGCGGCAGTGGCCGTAGCTTCAGTAGCTAACGCAAAAGGTCCGAAGGCCAGCCCTAAGGAAAATAATTTTATCGACCGTGCGAATATGGACAATGCTGTTCGCCCCGGTGATAACTTCTTCCAGTATGCCAATGGTGCTTGGCTGAAGTCAAACCCTGTTCCGGGTGACCAGACACGTTGGGGTAGCTTCAACATCCTGGCGGAGAACAACCTGAAAAAGCTGCACGAAATAATGGAGTCGGCTGCCAAGACCAAGAATGCGCCTAAAGGCAGCGCAGTACAGAAAGTAGGTGACTTCTACCGCACAGGTATGGATAGTGTCGCTATCGAGAAGGCTGGTATCAAGCCAATAAAAGGCTTGCTTGACCGTATAGATGCCGTTAAAGACGTTAACGGATTGCTGGCAGAGATCACCATGGAACACACGCAGGGTTTGGGTGGTTTGTTCAGTTTTGGCATCTCTCCCGATGATAAGAATGTAGTAAAGCAAATATGCCAGTTTGGCCAGGGCGGTTTGGGTATGCCGGGTCGTGAATATTATTTCGACAAGGATCCCCGTACTTCCGGTATTCGTGATGCATATAAGGAGTTTATCCCTAAGATGCTGATGCTGATGGGCGAAGATGCTGCTGCTGCCAAGAAAGACGCGGAAGATATCTACAACCTGGAAGCAGCTCTTGCCGGTGCATCGCTGACGCGTGTTGAAATGCGTGATCCGATTGCCTTATATAATAAATATGATATCAAGGGTATCAATGCCATCACTCCGGGCATAGAATGGCGCAGCTTGCTGGCCGGCCTTAAGGTAAAGGGTGAGGATTCATTGATCGTGGCTACGCCTAAATTCTTTACTGAAGCAGCTAAGCAATTGAATGCTACGCCACTGGCTACCTGGAAGAAATACTTGAAATTCCACGTGGTTACCGGTATGGCACCATATCTCAGTAACGACTTCAACCAGGCGCGTTTTGCATTCTATGGCACCAAGATGCGTGGCCAGAAGATACAGAGCCCACGCTGGAAGAGGGTATTGAGCATGGTAGACGGCTCTATCGGCGATCTGCTGGGCCAGTTGTATGTGGAAAAGTACTTTAAGCCTGAAGCCAAGCAGCGCATGATGGTGTTGCTGAACAATCTGCAGGGTGCTTACGCAGAGCGTATCAACAACCTGGACTGGATGAGCGGCGAAACCAAGCAGCGTGCACTGGGTAAGCTGAACTCTATTATGAAGAAGATAGGTTATCCTGACAAATGGAAGGACTACAGCGCTGTAACTATTGTTGGCAACGACTATGTGCAGAACATACTGGTTACTTCTAAGTGGGAATACGACTTTGAACTGAACAAGTTGGGTAAGCCGGTAGACAGGATGGAATGGGGCATGACACCTCCTACAGTTAACGCCTACTACAACCCTGCGTTCAATGAGATCGTGTTCCCTGCGGGTATCCTGCAGTTCCCGTTCTTCGACCAGGATGCTGATGATGCAGTGAACTATGGTGGTATTGGTGCCGTTATCGGTCACGAGATCACGCACGGTTTCGACGATCAGGGTCGCCTGTACGATGCCAGCGGTAACCTGAACAACTGGTGGACACCTGCCGATTCTGCTAACTTTGTAGCCAAGGCAGATGTGATGGTAGAACAGTTCAATAAGGTGATAGTTATAGATACTATCCACGCCAACGGTAGCCTTACAGAAGGTGAGAACCTGGCCGACCTTGGTGGTATCAATATAGCTTATGCTGCGTTCAAGAAAACAGCACAAGGCAAGGGCAACGAAAAGATCAACGGCTTTACACCGGATCAGCGTTTCTTCCTTAGCTGGGCACAGGTATGGCGTGCTAACACCACTCCGGAAGAGCTGGCTAACCGCCTGAAGACCGATCCGCACTCTCCGAGCGAACTGCGTTGCAACCTGCCGGTGAGCAATATGGAGGCGTGGTACAAGGCTTTCGACATTAAGCCTACAGACAATATGTTCCGCCCCGTAAGCGAGCGTGCACGTGTTTGGTAGGTAATTACGATATGCACAACAAAAGGGCTGCGATTCATCGCGGCCCTTTTGTTTTTGTTAAATCACAACCTGCGGTGGCGTTATTGCCGCAGGCTTAGCAGGCTTTTTTGTATATTTATTACTGATCAATGTTTCGTAGTAATGTCTTTGAGCAAGTATGTATGGGTGTTAGTACTGGTGTGTGGTGTGTGTGTGGCTAATGCCAAAGATCATAAATACTACGGGCAGCTGGTAGGTAAAGATAACCAGGGCTTGCCCAATTCTTTTGTATCTGTAAAAAGCCTGAACCAGAGTTTCCCTTGCGACATGAAAGGCAAATTCTCTTTTACGGCCAACCTGAACGCCGAAGATAGCCTGGTGTTTTATGCTGCAGGTTACGAACGGGTGGCCATAGTGGTAGATGTTTTGCCCGATGATTCTATTATAGTAGAGTTGAAAAAGAACAGCACACAGTTGCAGGAGTTTACCCTCGGCCTTAAATCGGGCAGGGTAAGGGAGGCAGTGGCCGGTAGCCGTAAGTGGCTGCACCAGGCGGGTTGTTACCTCTTGTTCAAAGATGAGATCGCTTTGTTCCTGCCTGCCGACTCGTCGCTGCACGGGCTGCTGAAGGAGGTTAATGTGTACATCACCAAGGATGGTAAAGCTGTCACCAACAAGTTTTTTATTCATGTTTATCGGCCCGATTCCACAGGCGCCCCTGGCGAGGAGGTGACCGATGCAGCTGTTATAGTAAATGCCCAGAAAGGAAATGAATGGGTAGGGGCCGATCTTTCGGATAATAAGATACAGGTAGGCAGCGGGTTATTTGTATCTGTAGAATGGGCTTATGGACAGGGTAACGATGGTTTTCCGCACGATATGCCGCCGGGCGTGAGCAATTACTACGCCGGAAACGATTCGCTGCGCAACTTTTATAATGGCCAGGTGCTTGGTCTTACCTGGCTCGATAACCCCAAACCGAAGGTGTACCGCCGCTATGCGCGTACCACCTACGAGCATACTGCGCCCGATAAGTGGTTCCTTACGCCACCTACTAATGGCGGCCGCAAACGTAATGAGTGCATCACACCGATGATGTATTTCACTTACACTTACGTGGAACATTAGTTGTGGTCTACATTATCCGTACAGGCTATTAGTAATGTATAATGCAAAGGCCGGAGCGCAAGCCCCGGCCTTCTATATCAATAAGCTATCGTTAAAGGTTCTCCAGTATATACTCCGTCATGCGGCGGTATAAATGATTGCGGGTATTGCCGCCACTTATGCCGTGAGACTTGTCAGGGTAGTACTCGCTGTCGTAGTCTTTGTCGGCCTTTATCAGGGCTGTTGTCAGCATCACCGAGTTCTGGAAGTGTACATTGTCATCGCCCGTGCCGTGTATGTATAAGAACTTTCCCTTCAGCTTGTCTACCATGTTCACGGGCGAGTTATCGTCGTAGCCGGCGGCGTTCTCCTGCGGGGTGCGCATGTAGCGCTCGGTATAGATATTATCGTAGTAGCGCCAGTTGGTTACCGGTGCCACAGCAATAGCTGTCTTGAACACATCATTACCCTTCATGATGCAGGTGCTGCTCATAAAGCCACCGTAGCTCCAGCCCCATATGCCTATGCGGTTCTTATCTACATAGGGCAGGGTAGCCAGGTTCTTAGCCACGGCTATCTGGTCGTCGCTCTCATATTTGCCAAGGGTCAGGTAGGTCTTCTTGCGGAAGGCCTCGCCCCTGTAGCCGGTGCCGGTGCCATCTACACACACTATGATGTACCCCTTCTGTGCCAGCATCTGGTGCCACCAATAGTTGCCCACCGGGAATTTATCGGCCACTTCCTGCGATCCTGGTCCGCTATACTGGTACATCAGCACAGGGTATTTCTTATGTTCGTCAAAGTCGGGCGGGGTGATGATCCAGCCGTTCAGCTTGCCGGTAGCGCCCATGAACTTCTTCAGCTTTATCTCTCCCCATGCATATTCGTTCATCTTCTCCGCCAGTTCGTGGTTATCCTCCAGCGTGCGCACTACATGGCCGCGTGCATCGCGCAGCTTGTACACCGGCACTTTGTTCAGGGTAGAGTACTTGTCCAAAAAGTAGTTGAAACCTTCGCAAGGGGTAATACTGTGCATGCCTTTTTCAGGGGTAATGCATTTCTTGCCGCGTCCATCCAAGCCTACCACATACAGGTTGCGCTGCATCGGCGATTCTTCGGCAGCAGTGTAATACAGCAGCTGGTGGTCTACATCCACACCGGTAATGCTCTCTACATCGTAGTTACCATCGGTCAGGTCTGTCATTCTGTCCTGCTCCCAGTTATACTTATACAGGTGGTTCCAGCCATCGCGCTCGCTGCCAAATATCATAGAGTGGCCATCGGGCAGGAAAGTGATCTCATCATTCACGTTGATGTACCATTTGTTGCGCTCTTTGTAGATGATCTTAGAGGCCCCGGTTGTGGCGCTGGTCAGCAATAACTCCAACTTGTTCTGCAGGCGGTTCAGACGGTAGATGCACAGCTTCTTAGGGCTCTCTGTCCACTTGATGCGGGGTATGTATTGGTCGGTCTCTTCGCCCACATCTGCACGCGCTACCGAACGGTTCTTTATATCATATATCTTTATCTCAATAGCAGAGTTTCTTTCGCCTGCTTTGGGGTATTTGAAGGTGTATTGTTCAGGGTAAAGGCCGGTGTATTTAGCCATGGTGTACTCCGGCACCTTACTTTCATCAAAGCGGTACCATGCCAGGTAGCTGCCGTCCTTATTCCATTCAAATGCCCTGGTGAAACTGAACTCTTCTTCATATACCCAATCGCAGTTACCATTGATGATGTTGTTCTTTTGACCATCGTTGGTTATCTGCACTACCTCGTTGGTCTTCAGGTCTTTATAATACAGGTTGTTGCCTTTTACATAAGCCACCTTGGTGCCGTCGGGCGATAGGGTAGCGTGCAGTACCTTATCCTTGTCCAGCATCACGATCTCGCCACTGGCTATGTCGTAAACATATACATGGTATAGTACAGAGCGGCGGTAGATGTGCTCATTGTCCATCATCAGCAACATCTTCTTTTCGTCCTTGCTGAAGGTGTATTCCTCTATATTCAGCGCCTCGCCATGAAACAGCTGTGCACCATTGTCGAACAATGTCTTGCCCACTTTGCCGGTAGCCAGGTCGTACACGCGGATGTATTTGTGTTTGTTCTCTTCATCCAGTTGGGTATAGTGGCGGCCATCATGCATGGCATTAAAGCCGGGTACGCCCTTTATGTTGAATGCCGGCTTCTTATACAGGTCGTCCAGCGATATCATTTTTTTCTGGGCAAAAGAGGTTGTTGCAGACAGCGCCGCCACAACCAGCCAAAGAGATTTGTGCATAATCAGTGATCAAATATTATTACCTGTAAAAGTAATGCTTACAGGCTTATGCTGTATGTGTTGCGGCTCACCCGTAGGGAGTGAATTTGGGGGGAAAGGTTTCACGCAAAGAGCCGCAAAGATTTTTCGCAAAGGGCCGCAAAGTATCTTAAGTGGGCAAAGGACGCAGAGGTGTTTTGCGGCATTACAAAACGAATACGTGCGCTGAAGCCGCGGGGTTGAAACCCTGCGCTATTATACCCCGTCCTTTCAGGACGTTACGTAAGAAGCGCTCCACGATTGCGGAGCGCTTCTGTTATGGATTGTTTTGCTTACTTTTTCTTTGGTTGTGGCACATATCGCAGGTATGGCTTTACTATTTTCAGATCGTCGCCGTATTTGGCTTTGGCGTCATCGGTAGACACGGAGGGTACTACTATTACGTCTTCGCCATGCTGCCAGTCGGCCGGGGTGGCCACGCTGTGTTCAGCGGTCAGTTGCAGGGAGTCTATTACGCGCAGCACTTCGGTAAAGTTGCGGCCGGTAGAGGCAGGGTAGGTGAATGACAGTTTCAGCTTCTTATCGGGCCCTATGATGAACAATGAACGCACGGTAGCCGTAGCAGATGCATTGGGGTGTATCATATCGTACAGGGTTGCTACATTACGATCCTCATCAGCAATTATGGGAAAGTCTACCGTGGTGTGCTGTGTTTCGTTGATATCGTTGATCCAGCCGTGGTGTTTGTCCAGCGGATCTACGCTTAGTGCCAGTACTTTTACATTGCGGCGGGCAAATTCGTCTTTTAGCTGTGCGGTACGGCCCAGCTCTGTGGTACATACTGGGGTATAGTCTGCAGGGTGAGAGAATAATACGCCCCAGCTGTCGCCCAGGTAATCATGGAAAGAGAGTTCGCCAATGGATGTTTTGGCCTTGAAATCTGGGGCGGTATCGCCTAATCTTAATGACATAGCATGTTTTGTTTTTATGGTTATGGAATGATTTAAGCATGCAAGGTAAGGCCACCGGCCATGCAACAATAGTGCTAAAACCTATACTACATTTGATCGTTTCTATAAAAATTAGTTTGTACAATAACAGTTAAGTATTTAACTTTGTTGGCAAATGCCGGCTACCAAAAATGATATTGTTGCAGAGTTCACCCGAGAGCTCATCAGGGTGAATACGGCCTTCCGACAGTATATACAGGCCATGCTGCGGCGCAATAATATGGACCTCACCTTCGAGATGCTGCAGGTGCTGGCCTGCCTGTGGAACACAGACGGCGTGAACCAGCAGGAGATAGCCAACCTTACGGTAAAAGACAAAGCCAGTGTGACCTACCTGATAGATAACCTGACCAAGCGCGGGCTGGTAGTGCGTAAGGAAGACGAGGGGGATAGACGTAATAAACTGGTATTACTTACGGATGCAGGTAAGGCTTTAAAAACAGAAGTAGAGCCCTGGATACAGGAGATGCACGCCTTTGCCGGGGTGGATATGCCCGTGCAGGCCATAAAAGATTGTATGCAGGTGATGATCAAGTTCAGGGAGAACCTGGGTATGGAAATTAGTAGTGATAATTGTTAACTGACCACATATGAAACGCACAATAATAGTAGTAGATGATTTTTCGCCTTCGGCACATAATGCCATGGACTACGGCTGCCGCCTGGCCGCCGATGCTGATGCCCGTGTGGTGATACTCCGCATATATACTTTGCCGGTAAGCTATAGCTCTGATGCCATAGCGCTGTCGACGCTTAAAGATGATTATGACACTAACCAGGACAGGTTGGAGCACGATGCCAATGAGTGGCGCGAGCGTTTTCCCGATGTGCATATCGATGCCCGCCTGGTGACCGGCGGATTGATAGAATGCCTGCGCGACCAGGTATATGATGTGAACCCCGACCTGATAGTGATGGGTGCCCCACGGAATTACGACGAGCTGTGGACATGGGACAGCGAAATGCTGAACTCACTTACAGCTCTTACGGCACCGGTATTGCTGATACCCATGCATATCAAATACAAGGCTACCCAGAACATTGGCTTTGCCTGCGATTACCAGACAGTGCTGGTGCCCGGCCAGGTCAATTTCCTGAAGTTGCTCATCAATACCACGCATGCCTGCTTGCACGTTGTTCATGTGGCCACTAAGGCGCCAAGATCGGAAGAGATAGCCCACGAGAACGAAGCCATGATCAACGAGTTGCTGACGGATATCCAACCCACTTATTATAAAATGGAAAGCCAGGAAGTGATAGAGAGCATTGCCCATTTTGTAAAGGAGCACAACCTTGACTTTTTGGTGGTGATACCGCACCGCCATGGACTCTGGTACAATATATTCCACCAAAGCCATACCAAACAACTGGCTAAGCTGAACCATATACCGGTGCTGGCACTGCAGGATTAGATTACAAGAACCAAGGATCAAATTCCAAATTTTCAATCCGAATAAGACAGGCAAAGGAGACCGCATCGCGGTCTTTTTTGTTGTGAGGTTGTTAGATGTTTCACAAAGCGGATAACTTTGACAAAGGGAGCATATACGAAGGTTGCTAACATTTCGTTTATCATGCTACCCTGGGCTAAACTTCCTGAAGTAACTACAATTACATTTCCAGACGTAAAGAAAAAATGAGAATTTATTATCCTTCCATAATTACAGAGACTGAGGTAGACTTAATGGCATTAAAAACTAATAATGCTACACAATTTGGAATTGTCGATATTAACGGGAAGAAAATTGGGCTTTCTTGGTCAACGATTAATCCACCGGATGTTTTAGAGGTTGCAGATTTTCAAATTGTTGCAATTGGGCACTGGACAGAATTTATTCTCGTTTCTGTGATAGACTGTGAAGTCCTCATGAAATTTGGACTAGATTTCGCTTTGGTAACAATTGAAAAGTATGGATATTGTCTTTTTGTTGTTACTGAATTGAATGTCTTATGTGTTAACTTATATAGTAATTCTATTTTTAAAGTAGTTGGTTTGCCAGAAATTGCTGATAAAATTGAATTTAGAGACCAAGAACTTACAGTATATTGTATTGACGGAACTGTAGTTACTAAAAAAATTTGATGAAGGATGGAGGTGGAACCCTGCGCCGCCGCAAGCTATTAGGTGGTAATGTACCAGATTTCTTTCTTCGCGGAGTCTCTCATGCGTGTTGGCGTAGTGCATAGCTAGAACTTGGCGATATCGGGATTAATAATCTAACAAAACTGGATATCCCTTAAAACAATAAAGACCGCAATTGCGGTCTTTATTGTTTCGAACTGAGAAAGAATTACTTTTTAGTTTCAGTCTTTTTAGTTTCAGTCTTCTTAGTTTCTTTCTTTTCAGACTTGCCTTCAGTTTTCTTAGTTTCAGTCTTCTTAGTTTCTTTCTTAGTTTCAGCTTTCTTAGCGTCCTGTGCGAAAGCAACTGTACCAACGAATGCGATGGCTACAACGGAAGTTACGATTTTTTTCATTTTTTTGAATGGTTTTGAAGGCAAATCTAAGGTGTAAAATCAATACTTGCAACACTTAATGAAATAACAATTTTCGAATAATATAAACAGACTTTTTCCGCTGCCATAAAATGGCCTTAGTTAAATAGCGTTCGGCCTTGTACCTTTGCAGCCTTATGTTGATCTCTTTACAAAACGTTTCTTTCTTTTTTGGTGCGCGCCCCATCCTTATAGAAGCCAACTGGCAAATAGGCCTGGGCGAGCGCATAGGCCTTGTGGGCAGTAATGGTGCCGGTAAATCTACTTTATTACGCCTGATGACCGGTGCTTACACGCCTGATGAGGGTTCTATCAATAAGCCTAAAGATGTTTCCATCGGGTTCTTTAACCAGGACCTCCTCAGTTTCTCTACCAACGATTCTATCCTGAAGGTAGGTATGCAGGCGTTCGAGAAAGCGCATGAGGTGGAAAAGAAAATGGAGCAGATACTTAAAGAGTTGGAATCGGCGCCCGATGATGCTGACCTGCTGGATGACTACAGCCATGCCCTGCACGACTTTGAAGTGGCAGGTGGTTACGAGATGGAGCATCGCACCGCTGAGGTGCTGGAAGGTCTTGGCTTTTCTACTACCGATCTGCAACGCCCCTATGATCAGTTCAGCGGTGGTTGGCGTATGCGCGTATTGCTGGCCAAAATGATGCTGCAAGCGCCTGAGTTGCTGATGCTGGATGAACCGACCAACCACCTTGACCTTCCATCGATAGAGTGGCTGGAGCGTTACCTGATCAGCTATCCCGGCAGCGTAGTGGTAGTATCGCACGACCGTTCTTTCCTGGATAAGATGGTGACCAAGATAGTAGAAGTATGGCAACGTGGCCTGCACCAGTACAGCGGTAACTATTCGTTCTTCCTTAAAGAAAAGGAGGAGCGCATGGTATTGCAGCAGCGTGCTTTTGAGAACCAGCAAGACTATATACGCCAGCAGGAGCGCTTTATTGAGCGTTTCCGCGCGCAGGCTACCAAGGCCGCACAGGCACAGAGCGCCATCAAACGCCTGGACAAGCTGGACCTGATAGAAGCGCCGGATACATCGGTGCCGGTAATGAACATCAACTTTGATGTGGCCACACAGCCGGGTAAAATAATAGTAGAGCTAAAGAACATCACGAAGCGATATGGTCCGCTGACCATATTGGAAAATGCCAGCGCCGAGATCAACCGTGGCGATAAGATCGCCCTGATCGGTGCCAATGGTAAGGGTAAATCTACCTTGCTGCGCATTATTACAGGCCAGGAAGAGTTTGATGGTGAACGCAAGTGGGGGCACAATATAGAAGAAAGCTTTTATGCACAGCATCAGCTGGAATCGCTTAATGTAGAAGATGAGATACTGGAGGAACTGAAGATGGCCGGCACAGGCAAGACCGAAGTGGAGCTGCGCCAGCTGCTGGGTTGCTTCCTGTTCAGTGGCGATGATGTGTTCAAGAAGATCAAGATACTGAGTGGTGGAGAAAAGGCGAGGGTAGCGCTGGCCAAGGTTATTGCCGCCAAAGGCAACTTCCTGCTGCTGGATGAACCGACCAACCACCTGGATATGCAGTCGGTAGAGATGTTGATAGATGCATTGAACAGGTATAAGGGCACGCTCATCATCGTATCGCACGATCGTTACTTCATCAGCAAGACCGCCAATAAGATATGGAACATCGAGAACGGCGAGATAAAAGACTTTGCCGGTGGCTATGATGAATGGGTACAGTGGCAAGCCGAAAAGGCCAAGCGTGAAGCTTCTGCGGCAAAGCCCGCAGTACAGGCACCTAAGAAGGAAGAACCAAAACCTGCCCCAAAGCCAACTGTTAGCAACGACCAGCTGAACAACCTGAAGAAGGAACTGCAGAAGCAGCAAAAGGCTTTCCAGAAGCTGGAAGATGAACTGAACAAGCTAAAGAAGGAGGGCGCCGACCTGGAAGCTAAACTTGCCGACCCGGCATTTTACGGCAACAAGGAAGAGTTTAAAAAAGTGGATGATCAGTACCGCGCCCTCACCGGCCGACTGAAACAGGTAAATGCCGACTACGATAAGGCATTTGAAACAATAATGGAACTGGAAGAGAAGATTGGGTAATGGCTGAATTGCTCGATGGCTCAATGGTTTGATCACAGGTCAATCTGAACGATTGACCTGTTTTTTGAATTTGGTCGGATGCTTTGCCATATTGGGTCAATATAATAACAAAACAGGCTAACCATTGGTTAGCCTGTTTCTTGTTTGTAACTGTTGTCTTATTACTTACCTGCTGTTGCGGTCTTCTTAATAAGGAAGTCCTTTTTCTGCAGGAAGAGGTCGGTTTTGTCTTTTGGTATGCGCAGCTTGTAATAAGGTGTAGCATACGTATGATTCATGAACTGGTCGTAGTCAGGGTTCCAGCGGGTCATTAGCTTTTTGTCTACGCCAATTTCCATGGCCATCACATCAAGCGATATAGGCTGCTCTACCTTCAGGATGTTCATGTTCTTCAGCTCATCATCGGTAAAGGCTACCTTCTTAGGTACTACTACCAGTGCCGGTGCTGTGCTGGCTGCCGGGGCCGATGCAGGTACTGTGGTGCCTGGCTTAGCAGGCGCGGTACCTGTAGTTGCAACACCCGGTTTGGCAGGTATTGTACCGGCTGGCATAGCAGTTTTACTGAGTGTGGCATTGGCTGAAGCACCGGGTGCAGAAGCAGCTATCAGCTCCTTCATTATCGCCTCATCTTCCTTGCTATCCTTACCAAACTTAAAGTCTACCGGTATACTACCCAGGCTGATGAATTTGCTCAGGTTCTCGAAGATACTGGCCGTGGCTATAAAGGCCATAACGTGTCCCTGTGTTTCGCGGGGCAGGTATTCTTTAATATCCCAGAAATTGCGGCTGCCTGTTTTTTCTATAGCTCTCAGCACCGGGGTAGGGCCGCTATTGTAAGCAGCTACTACCAGCAGCCAGTCATTCAGCTGGCTATACAGCAGGTCCAGGTATTTGGTGGCGGCGTCGGTCGATTTGCTCCAGTCGGTGCGCTCGTCATTCTTACGGCTCACCTTCAGGCCCATCATCTTGGCCGTTGTTTCCATCATCTGCCATGGGCCTACAGCGCCTGCATGAGATACTGCTTTGTGGTTCAACGCAGACTCAATAACAGCCAGGTACTTCAGTTCCTTAGGCATTTTCTTCTGTTCCAGCACATTGTCTATCACAGAGAAGGGCTGGGCACTGTTGCTTTGCACACTGCTGAGTGTGCGGTTATGCGCTTCCATGTACTTGCGTACAAAGTCGTTCATATAATCGTTCTTGTCGCCATAGTAGGCTTTTTCGCCTGCCAGTGGTACATGAGCGTAAGGTATTTCTTTACTGTATGTGGTACCCGTGTTGCTGGCCAGCAAGCTGCCACCTTTCGGCTTAATGGCGCTTGTGGAATCAGTTTTGGCGGTTGCCGGCTTTTTGGTGATCGCTTTGTGCTGCGCCATTGCGGGAGCTGCACCCAGTGCCATCATCAGACTGGTCAAAAGTACTTTACATTGCATGTTTATCGTTGTTTAAGCGGTGAAGCATGCAACCCTTAAAGGGAAGCCTACAAAAATAAATGTCTTATAATTGGGGGTATACCCAAAAGGTATTAAGCGTTGTTGCTGGTAGTGTTGATCTTTTCTTTCGGAGTTTCTTTTATTCCGTTCTCGATCTCACTTTTAATGCCATCCTTCGCTTCGTTGAACTGGCGGATACCCTGTCCGAGGCCTTTAGCCAGCTCAGGTATCTTCTTACCGCCAAATAATACCACTATTATCAGCAGCAATACGATCATCTCTCCACCTGTTGGCATCCACGTAAGCAAAAGCGGATTTGCATTCAAAATTGTCATACGAATCAAATTTTAATAAAAGTTAACCAATAGTCCGTAGGGCTTGTTCACAAAAGTAATCCTTTCGGGTCAGATATCCATGAAAACGGGCCCGTTTGCACCAGTTTTAACAGTTGAATGACCTTGTTCTATTGACTATCAATGAAAAATAAAATAATATATATTGCATGTTTACGGCAGGCTTAGTCGTCGTTATTGTTGGGTTTATACATGTTCCCTGCCGTATATCTGCGCCATTTTTCCAGTATTTCCGTCATATCCGCAGGCAGATCGGAGTTGAACTTCACTATTTCTCCCGTACCTGGGTGTTTAAAGCCCAGCTCCTTGGCGTGCAGCGCCTGGCGCGGCAATATGGAAAAGCAATTATCTACAAATTGCTTGTATTTGCTGAACACAGTGCCTTTCACAATACGGTCGCCACCATAGGTGGTATCGCCAAACAGGGGGTGGCCCAGGTACTTCATGTGCACACGTATCTGGTGCGTACGGCCTGTCTCCAGGCGTAATTCCACCAGTGTAGTATAGTTAAATCGTTCCAATACCTTGTAATGGGTTACCGCTTCCTTGCCATGTTCACCATCAGGGAAGGTGTCCATTATCTTACGGAAGCGCAGATTGCGGCCAATAGGCACGTTGATGGTGCCCTGGTCTTCCTCCAGGTCGCCCCAAACAAGGGCTATATATCTGCGGTGTACCGTATGTGCTTTGAACTGGGCACTCAGGTCGCTCATGGCCTTTTCCGTCTTGGCTATCACCATCAGGCCCGTAGTGTCCTTATCTATACGGTGTGCCAGGCCCACGCGGGGCAGGCCGGTATCGGAGTGGTTTTGCTGCAGGTGGTAGAGCACGCCATTCACCAGCGTGCCGGAATAGTTGCCACAGGCAGGATGTACTACCATGCCGCTCGGCTTGTTGATGATCATCAGCGATTCATCTTCGTAGGCAATGTTCAGCGGCATATCTTCCGCTATTATCTCTGTGCTCTCGGGCCGGCGGGTATCATATACTATTATATGCTCATTAGGCCTTACCCTGTAGTTCGATTTTACCTTCTCACCGTTCACCAGTATCATGCCGTCGTCCAGCGCCTGCTGCACCTTATTGCGCGTAGCACCCACCAGCCTTACCATCAGGAATTTATCTATCCTCAGTGGCTCCTGCTTGGCATTAGTGGTCATCTCAAACCTGACTACCGGCTCATCGCCCGCCTCTACGACGTCGTCATCCGGGTCTTCATCATCCCATGTATCCTCGGGTATGAAATCTTCATTCATAGCCGCAAAGTTAATAACAATGTGGGGAATGCGACAATGTGGAAGAAATGCGATAATGTGATGGATTAATGCATACCATCACATTTGGTTCTTCGGCAAATGTGCATTGAGCCATCGAGCCATCAAGGCATTGAGCCATTCTTCAACGGATTCCGCTGTTTCCATTTAGCGTTCTCGAAAGACGCGAAGTACTTTACAAAGCGGTTCACCACAAAGTCGGGGATGTATTCCATCTTCAGCAGGTAGTTCAGCTGGCGGGCTTCGGCCCCCAGGCTGGCCTTGGCATCCATAGAGGTACGGCCCAACTGCAATAATGGTTTCTCCTGCAATATGGCCTGCTCAAGCCCTGCAAACAGTATGTTGAAGTAGAGTTGGTGGGTTTGATTCTCGGTGTAATCGAACCCTATATAATATATATTGTAATTAGTTGCCTCAGAAAATGCACTATAGAAGGCGATCAGCTTACCGGCTTTGAAATACCCCCAAATCTCGAACGCATCACCATATAGCTTTTGCATATCGGTGAAAAAACTGCGCGAAGGGTGGGTGAGGGTGAAAGGTTGCTCCTGTACAGTGGCCGAGAACAGCTTGTGAATATCACCTTCATATTGCTGTACCTCATCTGCCGTCAGCTGGCGCCTGGTCACCCCATCCATTGCTGCCAGTATCTTAGTAGCCCTGGCCTTGTACTTGCGGCTAAGATCTTTTAAATAGTCGTCAAGGCTCTGCCAGGCTGGCGCTACCTCCATCTCCATCACATTATCTTCAAACGGGTGGATGTAGCCACTGCCGGCAAACAGTTTTTGCGTGGCCGGTGTCAGTTCCGGCAGTTCCTTCAGTAATATGGCCGATGCACATTCATCATATGCTATCCGCTCTGCCAGGGCGGCAACTGCTTCGGTAGCCTCGTCGGCACTCATAGCAGTACGATCGTAGCAATAACAGCTCTTCTCGTTTTGCAGGGCGTCACCCAGTATCAGTACCTTGGTACGCTTCAGGCTAGTGAACAGCTTGATCAACCCCTTTGTAAAAGGATTGTCGGTAGAAAGGTTGAAGTTATGCTTTGTGAGGGTGAACACCTGGTAATAGGCAAACAATACAGGCTGACCATTGTGCCTGATCATAGCATACCGGTGCCCCGCATCCGGCAGGTTGCGCTCCAGTAGTTTGAAACGTCCGTTGGTCATCTCTACCTGTCCGCTTCCTGCTATTTGCCCGATGTTCACATGTACATCGTCTATAGTGTTGAAGATGTCTATCGCGGTCGTATTGGCAGCCTGCTTATCCGTAAACAGCCTGTTCAGGCATGCCGATATCAGGCAATTGTCGAACGTTGTTGACGGGGTGGATAATTTAAGGCTGCTGTTAAGAGGCATCTGGAGCTGTTATTTGGCCAAAATTAAGTGTTACAAACATAGTTTGGTATTGAATAGATAAATAAGGTAGTATCTTCGGCTTATAATACATAGCTCTGGTATGCGGCTGAAAAAATACGGTTTAATTTTTGCCCTTATATTAGGCCTTGGTGCCAACGTATGGGCCGATCCCGCAGATACCGCTAAGCTGGTGGCCAGGTTCGAGCTGAAAGGCCCCGATAAGCTGACCATAGATATCGCCAAACAAAGAGGCAAGGTGGTTTTTGTTAACTTTTGGTCTATGGCCTGCATACCCTGCCGCCAGGAGATGCCATCTATAAACATGCTAAAGGAATATTACAACATTAATGCCGATGTGATGTTCTGCTCTATTTGCCTGGATGATGATGTAGCTGCCGCCAATGCATATTTTAAAGAGAAAGGCTATACGCTTAAAATATACACAGTTGATGGACCTGTGCCGGAAAATGTTTTTCACGGCGAATTGCCCACCACAGCCATAATTGATAAAAGAGGCAGGGTAGTGTTTCT
The DNA here is from genome assembly GCA_947455215.1 of Chitinophagaceae bacterium. Classification (GTDB taxonomy): domain Bacteria; phylum Bacteroidota; class Bacteroidia; order Chitinophagales; family Chitinophagaceae; genus Flavipsychrobacter. The sequence continues at coordinate 61,084 of CANGNA010000004.1, read as the reverse complement.
GAAAGAGGAAAAAGAGGACTATGGCGATATAAAGTTCATTAACCTGATAGAACGGCTGAGAAATGATCCGTAACTACCTCACATTATATGCTGATGTATCGGTAGCGCTCCTTTTAATAAGTTGGTCTATGAACCGGTGCATCTTGGCGCTGTTATAATCTGCAGCCCCTACGTGGTTCAGCGCCAGTCTTCCTGACTTGTCTATTACCGATGTGGTTGGCATACTGCCATCAAACAGCTCCTTCGATACATTGCCAACGGCTACATACAGCGGCATCTGGTAGTCGTGCTTGGCCATGAACTCGCCCGATTTGGTCATATCTCCATCTGCATCTACCACCAGGAACACAACATTTGTATCATGTTTATAGGCATCGTACAACGAATTGATGGACGGCATCTCGGCCTGGCATGGCGGGCACCAGGTAGCCCAGAAATTCACAAACACCACTTTGCCCTGCAATGCAGACACGTCTACCATTTTATTGTCGCGCCCGCGGAAATACCCTGTGTAGTGGCCCGCAGTACCCTTGCTATTTACAGGCACTGATGGCTGGAACAGCCCCACCTTCATCAGCCCGCGCATCAGCAAACCCTTTGTAGATGGGTTGATCATCAGTATCAACAACACCACAAACAATATGTTGATGATTATGGTGCCTTTCTTACTCTTGCCTTTATCGCTGGTAAAAAGCGAGGATAGTTTGCTCATTTTATAGGTCTAATTCAACTCCAAAAATACCGGGCAGTGGTCAGAATGCACCACATGCGGGCGTATCTCAGCATGTTTAAGAGAAGCTGCCAGTGGTTCTGTTACATTCACATAGTCTATCCGCCAGCCCTTGTTATTGGCCCTTGCACCTGCAAAAGCACTCCACCAGCTGTAGTGGTGCGGCTCCTTATTAAAGTGGCGGAAGGTGTCCACATAGCCGCTGTTAAAGAGCTTGTCCATCCACTGGCGCTCTTCCGGCAAAAAGCCCGATGAGTTCTTATTACCCTTGGGATTATGGATATCTATATCCAGGTGGCAGATATTATAATCGCCGCAGATGATGAGGTTAGGGCGTGTTTTTCTCAGCTCCTGTATGTGTTCGTAAAATTCATCAAGCCATTGATACTTATAGGTTTGGCGCTCGCCACCTGTAGTGCCGCTGGGAAAGTATGCATTGATCAAAGTCCTGTCGCCAAAGTCGGCACGGATCACACGGCCTTCAAAATCGCTTTGCTCTATGTTGGTACCGTATATCACCTGGTCGGGCTGTATCTTGGTGAGGATGGCCACGCCGCTGTAGCCCTTCTTCTGTGCCGAGAACGAATACACCTTATAACCTACCGCTTCTATCTCCTTTACCGGCACATCTTCCTGGTGCGCCTTTATTTCCTGCAGGCAGATGATATCTGCAGGGTCGCTCTGCAGCCAGTCAATAAAGCCTTTCTTCACGGCACTTCTTATGCCATTCACATTATAGGTTATAATACGCATCGTTACGGTTTTGAATACTGCAAGTTAAAGAATGGATGTGATAATATTTCAGCTGACCTGTTGCAACCAATAGTACCCTATATTTGATATTCCATGAACACCAAACGGATCACCAGTTATATTGCGCTATTGGTTTGCACAGCACTGCTGATACTGCCTGCTGTGTACAACCATTATCCGCTGGTAGACCCCGACGCCGGCACCTATATCGCCTCGGGCTTCAAGCCAGAGACCCCGTTCGACCGGCCCATTACTTACGGACTGCTGTTGCGCCTGTTCAGTCTTAGCGGACTCTCCCTATGGCTGGCTGTAGTGGCTCAGGCATTTATTGTTTCGTGGCTCATCACCCGGGTGCTGCAACTGTTCTTTTCGCCCGACAGGTTGCCTGTGGTTAGCGTGCTGGTTGTGTTGTTTTTATCGCAGTGTACATCCCTGCCATGGTTGGTATCTATGATACACCCCGACATTTTCACCTCCATCGCCTGCCTGTGTATCGTACTGTTGTTTGCGGGCGACAGGCACAAGATAACCTTGTACGTATTGTTCTGGCTATCGGTGGCAGTGCATATGTCGCACCCCATATTATTTGCGGGGTTGCTGCTGGTTTTAATGCTCTCCCGGCGGTTATACGTTATGCCTTTATGGTTTCGCGATGTGCGGAATAGGACCATTATCCTTATAGTACTGTCGTTATCCGGTATAGCTGTTATGGGCTCTGCGCTCAGCAAGTCTAAGCATGTATTTTTTACCGGCACATTGGTGGAAAAAGGTATACTGCCGGTATACCTGAACGAACAATGCAGCAATAAACACTATAAGTTGTGTGCCTATAAAGACCAGCTACCCACCACCAGCGATGCATTTATATGGTTGCCCAACAGCCCGCTGTATAAGGTGGGCGACTGGGCCGGATCCAAGGAAGAGTTTACGGCTATAGACCGCGACGTGATGACCACGCCACGCTATCTCTGGATGTATATAAAGCAATCTTTCGTTCAGTTTGGCAGGCAAGCCATGAGTTTTGATATTGGTACAGGCACTTTTATGTTCCGCGAGGGAACCAATGTAAATGAGCAGATGCGCTGCTACATGCCGGGTGAGCTATCTCAATTCAACAGTGCTATACAGAACAACACCGATCTGCAAAAACGGGTAGTGTGGGTCAACAAGATATTGCTCGTGGTGGTAGCGCTTAGTTGCCTGGCACTTGTTTATTTCATGTTGTTCCGCCGGCGCAAGATGTCGTCGGCCCTAAAACAGGTATTGTTCATTCTTGTTGTCTCGGTCATTATCAACTGTGCCGACTTGGCCGCACTATCCACAGTAGCCGGCCGCTACGGTGCCAAAATGATCTGGTTGCTACCGTTTTGTGCATTGTTATGCTTCATAAATATTAAAAATGAAAGAACAGAGTATTGAGAATATAGAACAAGACTATTGGCAGGCTCCCGCACCGGATGCTTCAGGCTTGATAAGACAACTATATAGTGTTCGTAAAAAGAGCATCACAGACCTGTCTGTTGAAGATCTGCGCCTATTGATCGGGCAGAATGTTTGTTTGTCCAACACTGTCCCCACGGCCATCAACATCCTGAAGGACGATCTGTTTGCAGAAGGCGACTATTACCCGGGAGACTTACTTGTCAACCTATTGACATCAGACAAGCAGTTCTGGGCACAAAACCCCATATTAAAACAGCAGGTCGAAAGCTTATGTGCCGATCTGGATGTTATCATAGCCCAGAATTGCGATTTATCCGAAACTACAGAAAGAGAGATATTAAAAGCATTCGCCGGTTTCCTGAACCAATAAACATTAAATTTCTAACATGCCCGATCGGTCTGAAAGACCGAAAGATAATAGCCCGGGATGAAGTCCCGGGAATACCCGAAAAAGCGGATAAGCTCTGAAAGAGCGAAAGACATCTGCCATAAACCTAAACACATAGCACGTCATTGCCCCACGGGGGCAAAATGTTTGTAGCCAACAAGCAATATGAAAGGCCCTGTAAGGGCCGGCTATAATAGCATCGGGTTTCAACCCGATGGCTTAAGAGGCAATCACAAACCGTTGTTAAGTACTTTACAAACACCTCATATCAACCCCTCATCCCCGAAACTATAATAATCGTGTCCGGCTATTATGATATGATCTATCAACTTCATGTCCATTATGGCGGCGGCCTCTCTTATTTTTCGGGTTATCTGTTTATCAGCCTCGCTTGGGTTCTTATTGCCCGATGGGTGGTTGTGCGCCACTATCAGGTTGCTGGCATTGCACAGCAGGGCATTTTTTAAAATGATGCGCACATCGGCCACAGTGCCGGTAAGCCCGCCATTGCTGATCATCTCTGTCTTCAGTACTTTATTATTATGGTTCAGATACACGGCACAAAAGGCTTCCTGGGTCAGGTCTTGCAGCAGGGGCATTACTATTTCGGCAGCATCGCGACTGCTGCGTATAGCAGGGCGCTCCAGCCCTTCCGATAGCTGCCTGCGGCGGCCCAGCTCCATAGCTGCGGCAATGGTTATGGCCCTGGCTTCGCCAATGCCCTTGGTCTTTTGCAGGTCTTTCAGGCTCAGCTTGCCCAGTTCGCGCAGGTTTTGGTGGGCCATAGCCAGTATATCCCTGCCCAGGTCCAGTGCCGATCGTTCTTTTGTGCCGCTCGATATCAGTATCGCCAGTAATTCAGCATCGGTAAGTGCGGCCGCACCGCGCAGCATCATCTTCTCCCGCGGTTTATCGTCCTCCTGCCAGTTCTTGATGCTTACAAATTCATTCATGTTCTTATTGGTAATTGGGTATTGTAAATATAGAAGCAATCAGCTAACCGCCCAACAATTCTATCCCGTGTATGTTAATTGCTTTCCCCATGGCGCGACATACTTTTCATTACATTTGCTCCTACAATTCATATATTAATGATCTGGCATATAGTTACCGGCGATATGGCTGCTGCACCACTTAACGCAGCTATAGAGCAAAGCGGGGTAGATGATAAAGTAATAGTGATAAAAGATGTGCTGAGCGTAGGCCCACTGCAAAAAGCCGAGGGACAGAAATTCTCGGAAATGCGCTCCGCGTTCTGGAACGATGTCATTAATCATGAGAAAACACCTGTTGAGGCCGACGATATGGAGCGCCTGCTCCAGCTCACCCTCGATGCTACTAAAGACGAGACCGCACAGGTGTGGATATGGACCGCACCATCGCCATCGGATATGTGTACCTACCTGTGGACACTTAAATACCTGGGCAAACTGCGTGGCAGGCTGTATATAGTGAGCATTGCCGGTCTACCGTTCCTCGATGAGAATGGTAAGTTGTTCTTCCCTAAAGGATTGGGCGAAGTGACAGCCAAAGAGGTAATAAAGGCCCGCAAACTGGCCCGCCTGGTAACACCGGCAGAGCTGGAGCTGGACAGCGAAGAGTGGGAACGCCTGGTGAACGAGAATGGCGGCATCCGCACCCTGGAGGGTAGCAAAAAGATAGTATCGCGCAGCGAAGAGCACTACGACAACCTGCTACTGGCAGCCTGCAACAGCCAATACCAGAAAGCATCAAAGGTCATCCACCAGGCCATGACCAAAACCTTTATCCCCACCGGCGATACGTACCTGGGCTGGCGCCTGCGCAAAATGGCTGAAAAGGGCGCCATCCACATGCAGGGCGATGTCACCAAAGGCCTGAAAGACTTTGAGGTGAAGCTGAACGACGGGACGTTGTTGTTGTAGTATGTAGGCCGAGATCCTAGATATATATAATTACTCCTGTAAGGGTTGGTTATACTAGAATCGGGTCTCCACCCATGATGGGCGAAGTCCCGCAAAGTGCTATGGAAATGTTCTGTAGGGTCTACCTTTTTGTAATATTGAATCGGTAAAATGGGTTATTCGTCAGCGGGACTACACTTTTAAACGAGTTTTGAATAATTATGGCTTCTGCTTCCGATGGAGCGCCAATATCACCTCCCTTTAGGGCCGGGGTTTATTAGGCAGCCTTGTAGGGTTTCGAACACTTATGGGTTTAACCCCGATGGTTTAATAAGCCTAAAAGATCCCCATATACTCCTGCAATATAATAACGGCTGCCACAGCATCTATCAGCCCTTTCTTCTCCCGGTCTTTCTTCTTCAGGCCCATCATGGCTATCTGCTGGCTGGCCATTTTCGAGGTCATGCGTTCATCCACCTTTTCCACCGGTATCTGCGGGAACACATTGCCGAACTTGGTGATGAACTTTTCCACGAGCGGCGTAGCGTCGGTAGGGGAGTCATCCATATTCAGTGGGTACCCTATAATGACCTTTTCTACCGGTTCGGCAGCAATGTATTTCTTCAGGTAGCCTATCAGTTCGCCGCTGTCTACGGTGTCGAGGGCCGATGCAATGATCTGCAATGGGTCTGAAACGGCTATGCCGGTGCGTTTTTTGCCGTAGTCAAGGGCCAGTATGCGTGCCAAATAATTATTTTACTTTAAGTGATTTGAATACCACCTGGCGGTGTCTTTTCAAAATATCCTTTTCCATCTTGCGCAGCTCTACAAACTTCATCTGCATGCGCTGTTGTTTAGCGGGGTCCTGCTCTTCGCTTATTTTCTTCAGTAACTCCTCTTCCATCTTCAATATCTTTTTGAACTCGAAGTAGGAGAGGGTGCTATCCACATCTACCACGTAGGTCATGGCCCCGTTCAGACTTTCTATGCCATATTTCTCTTTCCAGTTGTGGCTTATGTTGGTATTGTGGTGCAGCAGCGACGCCATTTTTTCTCGTACCGTAGGCTCCGGGTGATTCACAAAATAGTGTGTCTCCGGCACGCCGCCAAAGTGGGTAAAATGATCAAAATATTCGTTGTACAGCTTCAGCACCATTTCATTTTCCAGCAGCGATGGGTCTACACGCTCCTCTATCAGCCTAGCTACACTTTCATACCCTTCATATACCATGTGGCCATATTCTATCAGCACGCGCAGTAGTGCCCATTCCTGCAAATCTTCTTTGGCCGCGGGTGTTGCCGGCTGCGGCTCGCTACCCTCGTAGGCTGCTGCCTGGGCCATGTCCTCCTCGCTCAGCTGTGGGGCGGCCTGTTCGTTGCGGCGTTGCTGGTGCCGGGTGTCATTGTCTATACGGTCGCGTATATACTTGTTCACCAGGTTGATCAGCCCGGTCTCGTCCACCTGCAGTTTGTTAGATGCTGTGCGGATATAGTGGTCTTGCAGGGCAAAATCCTCAGCTTTGTTGATGCGTGATATGCTCTCGGCTATCTCATTCACCAGCTTCGACTTCTTCACGGGGTCATTGCCTACCTCGTTCATGCCTATCTGCAGGCGGAAGCTGATGACATCCTGTTTATGCTCCTTTACAAACTCGTGAAACTGTGCTGCTCCTGATTTCTGTATAAAGCTGTCCGGGTCTTCGCCATCGGGCAGCAACACCAGCTGCACATTAAAGCTCTGGCCGAGGGCCATATCCAGCCCGCGAAGTGCCGCCTTTATACCCGCCGCATCACCATCATATAGTATGGTCAGGTTCTTGGTTAGCTGGCCTATCAGCCTTAGCTGGTCTTCTGTAAGCGATGTACCGCTGCTGGCAACTACGTTTTCTACGCCACCCTGGTGCAGCGATATCACGTCCGTATAGCCTTCCACCAAAAAACACTCATCCTGCTTACCAATAGCGTTTCTGCTCTGGTACATGCCGTAGAGTATCTTGCTCTTCAGGTACAGTTCGTTCTCCGGCGTGTTAATGTACTTCGGAGCCTTTTCATTGCTCTTCAGTATGCGGGCACCAAAGCCCAGCACGCGGCCGGTCATCCCCTGTATCGGGAAGATCACGCGCCCGCGGTACACATCGTGGTAAAAACCATTGCGTTCCTTTATCAGTCCTGCCTTGGCCAGCAGTTCTTTATTATGGCCCTTGCTTACGGCTGTATTATAGAATTGGTCGTTTTGCTCGGCATTATACCCCAGCCTGAATTTCTCTATGATATCCTTCCTGAACCCACGCTGCTTAAAGTAAGACATGCCTATCAGCTGCCCCTCTTCGCTATTGAGCAGGTAATCGTGGAAGTAATTAGCAGCATATTCGTTCAGTATGCGCAGCGCCTCGCCGGCCATCTGCTGCTGTATCTGCTCAGGACTGCGTTCTGTTTCCTGCAGGGTTATTTTATAATAGTCTGCCAGCCAGCGGATAGCCTCAGGGTAGGTCAGTTTCTCATGTTCCTGTATGAAACTCACTACATTACCCGCTTTACCGCAACCAAAACATTTATATATACCTTTCGCCGGAGATACGTTGAACGACGGCGACTTCTCGTTATGGAACGGGCAATTGGCCATATAATTGGCCCCGCGCTTTTTCAAACGCACGAACTGGCCTATCACATCTATGATGTCGGCACGGCTCATTACCTCGTTAATAGAAGACTGGGATATCACTCCGGCGAAATTACACCATTTATTGCTTTGTCCCTGCTGCTGTTTCAGCCCCTCAATTGTCATCTCTTTTTAATCGAGGGTTACTAAAAGGCTGTGTTATATGGTGTTTATTTAATTTATATTTATTGTTTTTAATGTTTATCATTATAAATGTTAAGTAATCCCAACTTTTTTTTGTAGAATTACGTCTATTTTAAATAGTTATTATTTTTTCCTTCAATACCGGTCTAATGCGCATAAAGCCAGTCATATCTTATCTTTCCATACTGTTTTCGCTGGCCTGCGTTTCTGTAGGTTATGCCAAACAACCCGATGGTGTACATGCTAAGAACGGCATGAACGCAAATGGTCATAACTACACGTCATTCTCGGTTCCTGTTAAGAATGCTGATGCCGAGGTGCTTGCGCATAATGCCGGTTACGAAACGCACGCGGAAACAGGTATGCTATTCGTAGAAACACCTTGTGATAATTGTTATGAATTGATAGGCGACCGTACCGAAATGTCTAAGACATTCAAAGAGCGGGGAGTAGATGCCAACGGACAAAAGAAGGTGTATTGCCAGACATCGTCTAAGCCTATGCACTACCGCGATGTCGCCGGTAATTGGCGGACTATACAAGCTCATTTGTCGCAAACGGGCGTTGCCGGTGTTTATGCGGCCGAAGAACAAGAAGTGCCCGTGCGCGTCAGTGCTGTGGGAAAGTTCACATCGGTAGGTAAAGCGGGGCAAGGATTCCGTTTTAATAATGATCTTGAACTGATTTATCAACGTCCCGATGGGCTACAAGTGTCGCTCGGTAAAGCCGACTGGAGTCACCATACCGCCGGCGATGACGGCGTATTTGTAACCAATGCATGGCCCGGTGTAGACATGGAAGTATATGTAGCGCGCGGCATGACCAAGACCAACTTCTTCATCAAAAATGCCATGCCGGAGTATGCTGACGGCAGGCTGCTGGTACGCGATCATATGCAAATGGATGCTGGCCTGAGCCTGGCGCACGGCAGCAGTGCCGTGTTCTCCGGTATACTCAGTATAAAAAATGCAGCCGGGGCCGATATGTTTTTTATCTCTCCTGCAACCGCAGCCGAAAAACATGATTCTAAAGCTACCTTACGCCAGCTCGATTATGTGATCGATGGTAATACTGTGGATATAGCCTTGCCGGGCGATTTCCTGAACAGGAGCGCCGATGCTTATCCGGTTATCATAGATCCGCTTGTATCCACCGCAACTGTCAGCCCGGTCACAGGGTCTACTTATAGTACTAACTGGACCGTTCCCTGCGTGTACAGTAATGCTGCCACCGTGCCGGCCAACTGTACCATTACAGATATTCAATGGTCGTTTAATTATATTACCAGCGGCGGTGCCTGGCTCGATGAAGGCGCTGTCGACTTCCGGCTGGGTACCTGTCGTAGCCCTACAGGAACTACTGGTGTAGGAGGTTTTTATTGGTTTTGTAACCTCATAGGCTCCGGCACCTGCACTGGTACCAATATTTCCATTTATTCAGATATTTCTTCCTGTGTACCTGCGCCGCAGTGCCCGTCGTACAACCTGAATATGACCATGGACTTCTATCAGAATTACCTCACCACTGCGCCTTGTGCTACTACTTACGTAAGTGGTGCCACACCGCTCACCATCACGGTTATCGGGCATACGGTCGAGATCAACCCTGTGGTTATCACCGGCGGTTCCACTATTTGTGCCGGTCAGTCTACTACATTATCTACCTCTGCAATATACGGCGTACCGCCATACACCTTCAGCTGGAGCCCGGGAGGCCTTACTGGCTCTCCGGTTACTGTTTCACCCACAGCTACCACCACATATACAGCAACTGTTACTGATGCATGTGGCATTACTGCTACTGCCACCAGCACAATAACCGTAAATACAGCACCTCCCATTACGGGCACTATGTCTGTGTGTGTAGGAGGCAATACAGCGCTCAGCAATACCACAGGTGGTGGTACATGGAGCAGCAGCGCGCCGGGCGTAGCTACAGTAAGCGGTTCGGGTGTGGTATATGGTGTTAGCGCAGGTACAACTATCATTACCTACATCACTCCGGCCGGCTGTTCCGATACTGCCCTGGTAACGGTCAATTTGTTATCTCCCATATCCGGCCCTAACAATGTTTGTGTGAATAGTACCATTACGCTTAGCAACACGCTGGCTGGCGGCACGTGGACAAGCAGTAACACCGCTATTGCCACCGTAGGCGCTACCGGTGTTGTTGGCGGGGCATCTGCCGGTACTGTAACCATTGTCTATACTGCAGGCACCGGCTGTAGCACCTCTTATGCTGTTACGGTCAATCCGTTGCCTACCGCTATTGCAGGTCCCGGCACAGTGTGCCAGGGATCTACAATAGTCTTGTCGAGCACACCGGCATCCGGCACATGGTCCAGTTCCACAACGTCAGTGGCAACTGTTTCCGGCGGTACCGTGGGTGGGGTAGCGGCTGGTGTGGCCACAATAACCTATACGTTGCCCACCGCTTGTTATACTACCAAAGACATAGTTGTATATCCCATCTACAGTAGCTCGTTCAATATCACAGTTTGCGCGGGCGGCAGTTACACATTTGCGGGCACTACATACAATGCCACCGGCGTTTACCCGCATGTGTTCCCAACCGTCAATGGTTGCGATTCTGTGGTGGCACTGCATCTTACAGTGCAGGCACCCATCTTCGTTACTGTCTACGATAGTATATGTGCCGGCTCCACTTATACGTTTGCCGGCAATGTGTACAATACGGCAGGCACTTACACGCATACCTTCACCACACCGCTGGGTTGCGATTCCAATGTAACACTCAATCTGTTTGTTAAAGCACTGCCGCCGGCACCAACTACGGCTAATGTCGACCTCTGCCAGAATGCCAGCCCTGTATTCCCGCTCACCGCGGTGGGGAGCAACCTTGTTTGGTATACCTTGCCATCAGGTGGTTTCGGTACTGTGGTAGCACCTATACCTCCGGTGGCTACTGCCGGGCTCACCACGTGGTTTGTAAGCCAGGTGGTCAATGGCTGCGAAGGCCCGCGCGCGCCTTTAACGGTTAATGTACACAACAGGCCCAATTTCAACATAGTGCCTGGTAAGCCTTACGAATGCCAGTTCGATACCATTAGTCTCAATTACGGAGGACCAATGTTCCCCGGTATACAGTTTGCATGGACCATCCCCGGATATGCAACGCTTACTGCGGGTACCCTGTCCGATCCGTCTATTGTACTGCGTTTCGATACCTCGCTCGGTGGCAATACCGCCTCGCTCACGATCAGCGATGGTTACCTGCCTTGTGCCAGTACTATGCCGTTCGATGTGCCGGTATTCCTTACTGCACCGCCCGCATCATTCACCACCAATTCTACGGCTTGTGTGGGCGACTCGGTGCTGGTAGCCCTCAATTTCACCAGCCCCGGCATTAACGACTACCTGTGGAATTTCGGTGGGGGCCGTGTGGTAAAACACTCGTCAAACCACGGCGGACCATATAATATAGTATGGGATACTGCCGGTGTGCATGTTATTACCATGAGCGCTGTTACCAATGCCAATTGTCCGGCTACCACAGTTAAAGACACCATTATGATCAGCGATCGCCCCGATGCATCTATTGCCCCTTATTCTGTAGTGGGTGGTAAATCGCTGCCATGCACCGGCGATAGCATCCTGTTCTCACCCCTGCATTTCGATTCCAGGTACAGCTATCATTGGTCGCCCGAGCATAATTTCACTACGCAAAACAATTACAGCAGTATTTATGGTGCTGTCGATTGGGCTGGGTATGTGAAGCTCTCAGTGACAACTCCGTTTGGATGTGATGCTACAGATAGCATATATGTGGACGCACAGCCGTGCTGCACCATATCGTTCCCTACAGCCTTCACGCCTAACAATGATCACAAGAACGATATCTTCCGCCCGATCATGACGGGGCATCACAAGATCCATTTCTTCCGTGTTGAGAACCGCTGGGGACAGGTGGTATACGAATCGCGCGAAGAAAGCAAAGGCTCGTGGGATGGCAGCTTCAACGGCGAGCCACAGGATATGGGCGTATATTTCTATTATGTGATATACGATTGCGCCGGCACCAACCAAACCGCTAAGGGTGAGGTAACACTCATACGATAGTATTTTTCGATAAGTAAAGAAGAACGCCGGCTCAAACGCCGGCGTTTTCTATAGGGTTAATAATGGTTAAATCATTTCATATGTCATGCTAATCCTCACTAACTTTAACATGTATCCAGAAGTTTGGTTAAATAGGTGGGCAACTCCCCTCTTGCCAAAGAGGGGACGATATTCGACCAGCCGTAGGCGTGTTGTCGAATGTCGGGGGTGATGGGACGGGTAAAAGGATGAATTGGTCTATTTGTGTATTTGAATAGCCTGGTTTTGAATCTGGAATCGGAGAATTTACTTTTTAAGTTTGATCCTTATAACCCGGACTTGGTCCACTTGGTCCTTGGAATTTGTCTCTTGGATTTTGGTTCTTGAACTTTGGTGCTTGTAATTTGATTTGAAAGGTTATTTTTGTTTCGCTTAAAAAGAAAGTATGCGATTTGATTTTCAAAAACTGAAATGGGATGTCATTGCTGTGGTAGCATTTGCGGTGGTCTCATTGCTGTACTGTATGCCCCAGCTGTCGGGCAAGCGCCTTATCCAGCACGATAACCTATCATGGCAGGGTGCCGCTCACGAGGCTATGGCCTATCACGATTCTACCGGTAAAGATGTGCTGTGGAGTAACAGCATGTTTGGTGGTATGCCTACCTATACTATATATGTAGGTGCAGCCAATACCAACTATACCAGCATTGTGCAAACTGTCCTGCAGGCTGTGGGTAAGCCCGCTTACTTCTTTTTTATAGCTATGGTATGCTTCTACCTGCTGATGCGCGTGCTCAGGGTCAACCATTGGCTCAGCATGATAGGGGCACTGGCTTACGCATTCTCTACCTACAATCCCATCATCATCAGTGTGGGCCACGAGACCAAGATGCTCACAATGGGGTATATCCCTGCCGCTATTGCCGGTCTATATCTCATTTATAGGGAAAAATGGTTGCCAGGTGCTGCCTTATGGAGCCTGATGATAGCCCTCATGGCCATGAACAACCACTTCCAGGTTATTTATTACTACCTCTTCATCTTCGTTGCCTTCGGTATCGTTATGTTCGTTATGGCCATACAAGAGGGTAAGATCAAGCAGTTCATCATTGCCAGCGCTATAGCGTTAGCCGGTGGCCTGCTGGGCGTGGCACCGTCAATGCAGTCCATCCTTACTACCCAGGAGTATGCCAAGGAAACCATGCGCGGCGGCCAGAGCGAACTGACATCTAAAGAAAAGAAGACCAACGGCGGCCTGGATAAGGAATACGCCTTCAGGTGGAGCAATGGTATCGGCGAGACCTTCTGTCTCATGATCCCTTACCTGTACGGTGGTTCTTCCGGCGAGTCGGCCAGCAAAGCGCCGGAAACCTCTTCCGCTACCAATGGTCAATACGAAAAACTGCCGTTGTACTGGGGCCCTCAGCCGTTTATCAGCGGCCCGGTTTACTTTGGTGCTATCATATGCTTCTTGTTTGTGCTGGGTGCATTGGTGGTAAAATCTAAGCACAAATGGTGGATCATTGCTGCCAGTGCATTCGGCATTATCCTGTCATGGGGTAAGAATTTCGAAGGACTCAACTACTTTCTGTTCGATCATCTGCCGATGCTCAATAAGTTCCGTACGCCATCTATGGCATTGGTCATCCCGCAGTTCCTTTTCCCAATGCTGGGTATATGGGGTGTGCAGCAGTTCCTCGACAAGAGCAGCAATAAGGATGAAATGCTGAAGAAGCTGAAGATAGCTGTGGGCATTACTGCCGGTTTGTGCGTGGTGTTGGGTTTCCTGAAAAGTGCATTCTTCGACTTTACCGGCCCTGGCGATGCCCAGATGCCTGCCCAGATAGTGGATGCACTGAAGAAGGATAGGTCATCCCTGGCCTTTATGAGCTGCATGCAGAGTGCTGCGTTCATCGTTGCAGCTGCGGTGTTATTGGGGGGGCTTTTGCTCGATAAGATAAAGCCCGTGGTGATGTTTGGTGGCCTGGCACTGCTGGTGTGCATAGACCTGCTGCCGGTTGCTCACAACTACCTCAACGATAGCAATTACGAAGATGCTGCTGAATACGAAGCTACCTTCCAGCCGCGCGATGTAGATAAGCAGATACTGCAGGATAAAGATCCTTATTATCGCGTCCTCGATCTGTCTAAAGATACTTACAACGATGCCATACAGGCCTATTTCCACAAGTGTGTGGGTGGTTATTCTCCTGCTAAAATGGAGATGTACCAGGACCTGATCGACAGGCACATGAGCAAGGGCTTTAATGGCGAAGTGCTGAACATGCTCAATACCAAGTACATCATTGTTGGCGGCCAGAGGGGACCTGCACAGGTAATGCCTAATCCTAATGCCTGCGGCAATGCATGGTTTGTGGATGAGGTGAAGTGGGCCAACACTGCCGATGACGAGATCAACAGCCTGGAAGCACCGCAGCTGGGCGATACCGCCATTGTACCTAATGCGTTCCACCCTAAAAAGACAGCCGTTATCCGTGCTAAGTTCCAGTCGGGTTTCGGTAATTATGCCTTTGGCAAGGACAGCGCAGCATACGTGAAGCTGGATAAATACGGTCTGGATGAGCTGAGTTTCGTATCGGCCAACAGCAAAGACGGCCTGGCTGTATTCTCCGATATCTATTACGAAAAGGGTTGGAAAGCCTATGTAGATGGCAAAGAAACACCGATAATGAGGGCCGACTACGTGCTACGTGCCATCAAGGTTCCGGCCGGTCAACACAAGATAGAGTTCAAATTCCACCCGGATAGCTACTACAGCACTAAGCCGCTGGCTATTGGCAGCAGCGTGCTGATACTGATACTGTGCCTGGGCGCACTGGCCATGAGCGGAAAAAAGCCCGCCTCAGAAATAGAGAAAGCCTGACACAATACCGGAATATAAAAAACGTTAACTAACTTGTACCCGGACAGCCACAAACTGTCCGGTTTCTTTGTATAAAAACTGATCACGACAAACACGCCGCTGTCCTGTCTTCAGACTGACAGCTATCGGGACGTATTCGTTTTCGTACTGTAAAACAACACCTCCCGGAACAGGGTCCCGCAGAATTGCGGGAGGGTCGGGGTTTATCGCGACGTATTCGTTTTCGGAAACTCCCCTCTTTGTATAGCTTTGTGCGCAGGCCAAAAGAGGGGACGATGTCCGACCAGTTTCGGCTGAGCCGAGACGTGTTGTCGGACGTCGGGGGTGATAGCAGCGTCTGGACGTATTCGTTTTCAGAAACGAAAAGCCTACGTAGTGTCACCCTGAGCCTGTCGAAGGGCGACACGGACATGGGCAAGGGTTGAAAGACCTAAAGACAATAGCCCGGGATGCAGTCCCGGGTACAACAACAAAAATAGATAAGCTCCGAAAGAGCGAAAGATATAAATGAGCATAACACAGAACATAAGAAAGGCATTAGGTATGCGCCCCGACCTCAGTCTGGGTTTCTACCTCACCGATTTTCTGTTCCGACGTATCCTGCGCCAGAATGCAGGCGTCACCTGGGCTATCCACCATACATCAACCATCCACAGCCCGGAAAAGATAATACGCGGCAAAAACGTGTACCCCGGCGATTCCCCAGGCAACTATATCAATGCTGAATCGGGTATATATATCGGCGATCATACCAATATAGGCCCCAATGTAGGGTTGGTATCGGCCAACCACGACCTTATTGATAACAGCAAGCACGTTATCTCATCGCCATTGCGTATTGGTCGTTTTTGCTGGATAGGCATGAATGCCGTTATACTGCCAGGCGTGCAGCTGGGCGACTTCACTATTGTAGCCGCAGGTGCCGTGGTAACAGACAGTTTCCCCGATGGGTATTGTGTGATAGGGGGCAGTCCGGCGCGGGTCATCAAACAACTAAACAGGGAGGAGTGCGATGCCTTTGCAAAAACTAAAGATTGATTCCTTTCTCAGCAGCTCGGCAGTCATTTTTTTGTCCCGTGCGTTTACAGCTCTGGCCAGCCTTGCGGTCATTCTCTGGTATTCAAGAGTACTGCCCGAAGATGAGTATGGCCATTACAACAACTTCTGGGTACAGGTCAATGTGTTCTTTCCGCTGGCATGCTTCGGTGTGCATGCATGGGTCATTACCTATGCGCCGGGTACATTGTCGACAATACTCGGCAAGCTTAGGGTAGGGCATTATACTGCATATATAACGTGGTTTCTGCTGGTTGCAGTGGCTTTTGCCGGGCTACAGGCTTCGTTGGGTTATGTGGGTTTTGCATTGTCTTTATTGTTCCTGCTTACTTATGCCGCTGGGCTGCTGGCCGAATCTTTCCTTATTGTGCTGCGGCGCTACAAGGTGTTGCTCATAGCCAATCTTGTTTATTCCATTGCTTATTGGCTGGTACATGCTTATGTGTTACGGTCGGGCTTTTCACTGCCTGTTGTTTTCCTGTACCTGCTCGGCGTCAATATCCTTAAGTTACTGATATCCGTGCCGGTCATCTTATCAGGCTTTTCAAAGACGGATGCCACCAACACAGGTGCGCCTGCAGATGCGGATATACGCGACCTCTGGATGCACATGGCTGTTTACGATATTGTCCAAAGCCTCTCCGGGTGGATAGATAAGTTCATCATATCGCTGGTGCTACCAGCAGCCATCTCTGCTACATACTCCAATGGCTCTATGAACATCCCTTTTCTGCCCATACTGGTCAGTGCAGCGGGTAGCGCGGTCATACTGCAACTGGCCGATAACAAGGAGCCTAATGAGCGCAACAGTGCGGTAATGCTCATGAACCAGGGCGGCAGGGTATTGTCTGGAGTGGTATTCCCGGTGTTCTTCTTCCTGTTGTTCTTCAATGCTGAGGTTATCCATATCCTGTTCCCGCGCTATGCCAACGCCATACCCATATTCATAGTATCGCTGCTGGTGCTGCCGGTAAGGGCCTACAGCTTCACCTCCGTATTGCAGCGCCTGCACAGGGGCGATATCATCAACAAAGGTGCCGTGGGCGAGATCGTCATAGCCCTGGCCATCATGTATCCCTTATACCTGTGGATGGGCCTGCCGGGCGTGGCGTTCAGCTTCGTTATATCCACTTACCTACAGGCCGCCTACTATATGTGGCACTACACGCGGCTGCTGGAGGCCGACCTTTCCGATCTTATCCCATTCCGCAACTGGATGCAGAAAGCTATTGTTTTTGGTTTCCTGTTCATTGCTATACATTATACCACAGTGCAGTACTTGTCCGAAAAAAACGTATTATTTTTGGGTGGAGCAGCCATGCTGATCGCCATCCTGGCATCGCTGGGCTTAGAGTTGCGGAAAGCACAAAACAAACACCATGTCGATAGCTAACAGGATACGCCAGAAGGATATAGGAAATACCGGATTTGCCGCCAACAGCAACATAGAGGGCGTGCGCATAGTGAACCCCGACGGTACTAACAACCTCAAAAAAACGGGTATTCCTTTTTACGAGCGCATCAGCATCTACCACTCGTTGCTGCGTATGAGCAGGTTCCAGTTCTCACTGGCCATATTTGCGTTCTATACGTCCATTAACGTGGTCTTTGCCATGATATACTTTATCATTGGTGTCGATCATCTCTCCGGCGTGTCCGCAACAGGGCCCGTCTATATACGCCTGCTGCAGGCTTTCTTCTTCAGCTCACAAACACTTACCACTGTGGGCTATGGCCATATAGCGCCGTCAGGAATACTCACCAATTTTGTGGCGTCTACAGAGTCATTGTTCGGTATCCTGGCATTTGCAGTGGTCACAGGTCTTATCTATGGTCGATTCTCGCGCCCCCGGGCCTTTCTTATTTTTAGCGAGAATATGCTCATAGCCCCATACAAAGGGGGTAGGGCGCTGATGGTACGTGCCGCCAGTTATAAGAACAATCACCTTACCGACGCAGAGGCACAGCTGACCCTGGCCCTGCATGTAGACGAGAATGGCAGGATGGTGACCCGCTTTTACCAGTTGCCGCTGGAGATAGCCAAAGTGTCCTCCCTGGCCCTCAGCTGGACCATCGTTCACCCCATCAACGACGACAGCCCGCTGGCCAATCTCTCCAAAGAGCAGTTGCTCGACTCTAAGCTGGAAGTGATACTGAACATAAAAGCCTTCGATGATCACTTCTCCAATACCGTGCAGCAACGTACCTCATTTACCTACAAACAACTCATCTACGGTGCCCGCTTCCAACCCATGTTCGGCCGCGCCGGCGATGGCGAATACACCCTCCTCGAACTCGACAAGATCGGCGCTCACACACCAGCTGAGTTACCGGAGTTGGTGGAGGCGTAGATGATATTTTTCGGTTTGACAACGCGCTTATACTGTCTGTTTAAATTGATAATAGCTTATGGCTAATGAATATGTAGGAATGACCATAAATGAGCGACTTTATATTAGTGGTTATATGGATAAATTTGACAAGGCAGTTACAAAGAATGACGTAAATGCTATAATAAGTATTCTAAAAAAGGTTGACATTACTGACGAATTATCTATTAGAGATATCATTAGGTCAATTGGACTAAAATATGAATGATAATTTCACCGCCCCACACTGGTCCGCGTTTGTAACGCGGATCCAACGGCGCGGCGTTTGTAACGCCCGTAACAACTCCGCCGTTGTTGGTGTCTTTGCCAACAACCAGCACACGCGGTGCTTAGGGGATAGCTATAAAAAATAATTCTGTGATATACATTTACTACTAGAATGAATAACGTATTTTTTGATTTAAATGTAGTTGTCATCACTGTTACATTTATTGCGATAATGTATCTATTGATGTTTCAAAAAGTATGGAAGGTAAATTCTGATGGCAATGTCATGGAAACATTGAAACCCGGACGCTATCATATTTGCGTGTTCGGGCGAATAACGAATCAAGTTGCTCAAAAAGCTACGGTAAACTTAAAAACGGCATCTGGAGAAGTTCCTGAAGTCAGTTTCAATTACATTGTTTCCGGGGGAATGGCCAACATGAAGGTATTTTCAAAATTTGCCAGTTTTAGGTTGACGGTGCCTACTTCGGTTACTGTAAATGTTGGAAATCTCTATTCAAACGACATAAGATCTAGCCAGTTGCTAATAAAGCGATTATTGTTTTATAGTCGAAACAAAGGCGTGGAAATCGTTATTGCATCTCAATTACCTTATGCTAAAATATTTATCCTAATGCTGATAAACGTGGGCGCATTCTGTTTCTTATTTTTAGGTAAGTAGTTCGCAAATCCTCCGCCGTTGTTGGCGTCCCCGCCAACAACCAGCACGCGGGGCGCTAAGCCTACACTCACTGGTCCGCGCCTGCCTGCCGGTAGGTAGGTTTGTAACGAGTATCCAGCGGCGCGGCGTTTGTAACGCCCGCAGCAACTCTCACCCACAATGCCTAATTTTGCCAAAATTCAACACATAGTGTTTTACATAGCGCTGCCGTTTATTTACCTTATATCCTTACTGCCGTTCCCGCTGTTATATGCGTTCTCTTATGGTGTGTATGCGTTACTATACCATGTTATAGGCTACCGCAAGAAGGTAGTGCTGCAAAACCTGCGCAACGCCTTCCCGACAAAGTCTGAGGCGGAGATCAACAAGATATGCAAAGACTTTTACCGCCATCTGTGCGACCTCTTCATTGAAACCTTCAAGACGCTCACCATAAGTGAAAAGACCATGCTGAAGCATTGTTACTTCGGGCCGGGCAGCAAGGATTTGTTCGATAAGATGGCGGCGGAGAACAAGAGCGTGATACTGGTACTGGGCCATTACGGCAACTGGGAGTGGGCGGGCAACACCTTCAGCCTGTTGTGTAAGCAGCAGCTGTATGTTATTTATCATCCGCTGGGCAATAAGCACTTCGATAACCTGATGTACAAGATGCGTACCCGCTTTGGAACTAAGCTCATCGCTATGAAGAACACCTTCAAAGAGATGCTGGCCAATAAGATGGAACTGAACGCCACGGCCTTTATCGCCGATCAAACCCCCAGCAATAATAACGCCTATTGGACCACCTTTATGGGCCAGGACACCCCGGTGTTTTGGGGTACAGAGATCATAGCCAAGAAGCTGAACAGACCTATTATATACCTTACGATAGATAAGCCTAAGCGCGGCTACTACCAGATGAATGCCCGCATGTTGTGCGAAAACCCCGCAGGCACCGCCGAAGGTGAGATATCTGAAATGCACACCCGCCAGCTGGAACAAGACATCATTGCCCGCCCTGAGATATGGCTATGGTCGCACCGCCGCTGGAAGCACAAAAGACCTGTTGTCTAAACTCCAAGGACCAAGGACCAAAGTCCAAGGTCCAGGAACCAGGTCCCAACATCCAACAATCAAAGTCCGGTATTCAATATAGACATACAATTCATGTCATTGCCCCGTCAGGTGGCAACAGGTTTGTAGTCACGCATCTGTTGGATGACACAGTGTGCCGTAGGTACACAACAATCGCAACTGTGCTGTTTTACAATTGAATGTGCGGCGTATTCTGCCAATTCTTTAATTCTGGCCAATTATGATTCAGATAAAATAGCCCGGCAATAACAATTGCCGGGGCTATTAATTATCGCTGGTCGAAGCGTCTCGCTTCGTCCGGCAACTGTGCAAGCGTCTCGCTTGCGTCAATATTATTCAGCAACCAGCCTGAAGCCGTTACCGTGGATGTTCACTATTTCTACGCTGCTGTCTTCCTTCAGGTATTTGCGCAGCTTGGCTATGTACACGTCCATACTGCGGCCGTTGAAGTAAGTATCGCTGCCCCATATGCGCTTCAGCGCCAGTTCGCGTGGCAGCAGGTCGTTCTTGTATTCGCACAGCATCAGCAGCAGTTCGTTCTCCTTCGGAGAAAGCGTATGCACGCCTTCGCCATGCTTCAGGGTGCGCAGCTTGCTGTTGAAGTGGTAAGAACCTATGTTGAACTCAACCGTAGCATGCTGCTTTTCCTGCAGTTCCTGGTTGCGTTTCAGCACGGCCTTTATCTTATGCAGCAATACGTCGCTGTCAAAAGGCTTGGTGATATAATCGTCAGCACCCAGTTTGTAGCCGGAAAGGATGTCCTCTTTCATGCTCTTGGCCGACAGGAAGAACAATGGCACATCGGGGTCATTATTGCGGATCTCCTCAGCCAGCGTGAAGCCGTCCATGTTCGGCATCATCACGTCCAGCAGGCAGATATCGAATTTTTCCCTGCGGAAAGCTGCAAGTCCCAGGATACCATCGCGGGCCAGCTCCACAACAAAATCATGAAGTTCAAGGTAGTTCTTCAGAACCTGCCCGAAGTTCGTATCGTCTTCTACTAAAAGGATCTTATATTTTTCCATATTGTAGTTTAGTACGTCAAAAATAATGCCGCCCCTCCATATATTATACAGAAACTTTTGTTAAGGAATGGCGTCTCCTAAAACCGCGGGCAGGCATACATCTTCCTGGCCCCCTTGTTCTTATAATAGTTGCCACCCCATACCAGCGATATTTCCATGGCTCCATAAGAGCCGTTGTATGGTGCCAGGGTAGAGGCGGTCATGTCATAATTGGCGGTTATTTGCAGGGTGCCATATTGGTAGCCTACAACGCCTATCACGGCATCTGCCATCCTGTAATATGCGCCCAGTATCAGTTGCGACGGGTTTAGCTCGTTGGGGCTGCTCAGGTGCAGGCGCGTCAAGGTGCCGAACACCAGTTCCGATGCGCCACTCTGCGTAGTGTAGTATACAGATGGGTTGAAGATGGTGCGCTCACCTGTGCGGAACAGCACATCCAGGTTCAGCGTAGGGCGCATGGCCAGTTGATTGGTCTTGTTATAGAAGGTTTCCGTTGGCTGATTGATGTTGGCCAGGCCCGCACCTACTTTTACATAGAGTGCTTCGGTAAGATAGGCATAGTTGATGCCCGCAGCTACGTTATAAAAGTTGGTCTTTAATATGCCAATCTTTTCACCTGTAGATATGTGTGTGTTAAAGGCCACGCCATCCCACTGGTTGTCAAATGTCAGTTTGTCATAGTTTACGCTCCTTTGGGAGTAGCCGCCCTGCAGCCCCAGTGAAAGCATGCCATTACTGCTTACATGCAGGTGGTAGGCCACAGATAGTTGCATCTGCAACAGGGAGAGATCGCCGCTGCCGGCCTTGTCGTTAAAGATAGCGCCACCGAGCCCCAGCCATTTACGGCCTTCATCGCCGCCGCCTATCTTCATATCGCCATAGGCACAAATAGTATTAAAAGGTACCGGCAGTGCCGACCATTGGTTGCGATAATTGGCACCCAGTCGGTAGTCCAGATCGGGCATGAGGGCAGTATTGGCCGGATTCAGCAATAGTGGGGCGTTGTAGTATTGCGAGAAGTGCATACTTTGTCCGTGCCCGTTGGTACAGGCTATCACTGCTGTCAGCGCCGCTAATAAGTATCGTTTCATCATCTCAATAAGGTTATGTTGCCCTTCAAAGTCTTGGTGGTACCATCAATAAAGCCGGCCACCAACACGTATCCATATGCTTCTATAGGCTGCGGTTCGCCATTGTAGGTGCCGTCCCAGCCCTTTTCTTTGCTTGTCGTCTCAAATATCAGCTGGCCCCAACGGTTGTATATCTTCAGGTCCAGCGTTTTAATAGCTGCGCCGCGTACATACAGCACATCGTTCTCGCCATCGCCATTAGGACTAAAGCCCGTCGGCAGGCCTATCAGTGGTACTACATCGGCCGTTACCTTCTTACATACTTTGGCCGGGCAGCTGCTGGCATTGTATGCGGTAAGGCAGGTAGTATATTCGCCCGTTTTGTTGAACTGGTGCACCGGGTTCACGTCGTTTGATGTACTGCCATCGCCAAAATCCCAGGTATACCGTGTGGCGTTTACAGATAGGTTGGCATAGGTGGTCGGCTCATTAGCCACCGGTATCACGGGGGCGAAGGTAAAGTCGGCGGTTGGCGCGTCTATTACATTAATGGAGCGCGTGAAAGTATCAGCACCGTTGCAAGCATTAGGGTTGGTTACGATGAAGGTCACCTGGTAGGTGCCTACACTGGTATAAGTAACTGTAGGGCCTGGCGCGTTGGATGTCTGTCCATCGCCGAACGTCCAGGAATAGGTTTGCCCGTTGGCGGTGGTCACAACCGGGGTTACCGATGTACCCACGCATATAGTGTCCGGCATCACAAAGCTGGCCGATACATTGAACGATGTAATGCTGAGCACCTGTTGCACTGTGGCCGGTGAGTTACAGGCGGACGTGTCAGTCATTGTCAGCGTAATGGTATATGTGCCTGTGCCGGGGAAGTTGTGCGTAGGTGGGGTATTGCCTGTATAGTTGCCACCATCGCTGAACGTCCAGTTGTAAGTGGTCCAGCCCGAAGCACCCGGTGAAGAACCGAGTATAGACGTATTAGTGAGGATAGCTGTGTAAGGACCGCAGCTATCTGTTATCTGGTACGTAAAGCCAGGTTTTATACTATTAGTATCTACTACTATCAGCAGCCTTGCCGTATCATTGGTTACAAAGCAGGCACTGCTATTGGCAGCCGCCAGCGTTACTGTATAGGTACCTGCAGCCGTAAAGGTGTGGCTGGTCTCGAAGCTGGTAGTGGTTGGTGAGCCGTCGCCAAAGTTCCAGACAAACGACAAGCCATTGTTGGAGGTATTGGTGAAATTGACCGCCAATGGCGCGCAGCCCGATGTGCTTGGCCCGGCTGTAACGTGTGCTGCCACAGGTCCTATCTCGAAGGCGATCTTCAATGCAGCCTCGTTACAGTTTTGTATCGAGGAGTCCAGCTCGCACCAGGCACCTGCTGTTGTAGGGAAACCATCGGAACAGCCTGCCGGTATGGCCTGACCGCCGCAGTTGGCACATATGGCCTGGTAGATGATACCATTCTTATCAAATCGGCTGGTACCGCCGTCTACGTGTTCGCCATAGCCTGCGTTGCTGCATGTTCTACCATAGAAGGTGGCGTAGCGCAGGGTGGTCATATCGGCACCCAATACTATAAAGTAGAAGTCGGCACCATCGGTAGCTGCGCCGGTGGTGGTAGGCATGCCGGTGCAGGTGCCGCCGGTAATGCCTGCTATGCCCAGGTTGCCGCCCCAGCCCGATACATAGACATTGGAGCAAGTATCGACCAGGAAGGCCACAGGTGATATATTAGATACAGAAGGGTTGCCCGAACCATATACTGTTGATATAAGATCTGTAGACAGGTTGCGGTCCATCTTCATGATGAACTGGCTGGAGTTGGGGTTGGAGTACACACCCGCCGTTACCGGGAACAGACCGCCTATAGACTGGCCCATAATGTACACATCGTTGGTAGGGTACAGCTGTATGCCATATACCTGGTCATAGCCGCTGGTGCCTACATAGGTGCTTTTTTGTATGCCGTAGCTACCGCCGTTGGTAAACTTGGTCACAAAACCATCGGCGCCGCCGCCCTGGTAGGCTGTTTGCCAGGCACCTGCTGTAGTAGGGTAGTTGCTGCTGTTGGTGCCACCTGCAACATATACATATTGATACAGCGAATCGAAGCCCAGCACATAGGCCGCGTCCGATCCGTTGCCGCTCAGGTAGGTGCTCCATATCAGGCTGCTGCAACTGCTGTTCATCTTGAACACAATGCCATCCTGCGCGCCCGAAAGGGTAGTAGATATGGCAGAAGTGGTAGTAGGGAAGTTGGTAGAGTAGGTGCAACCGGCCACGTATATATTGTTGGCATTATCTACCTGCACCTCGCTGCGCGATTCATCGCCGTAGTTATGCTTCAGCTCGCCATATACATATTCGGTAGAGTCGTAGTTCACACAATCGTCGTTACTGCCGCCAATGTAGGTAGAGCCTACCAGCGCAGTGCCGCTGCTGCTCATAGAGGTAACGATCATATCCCAGCCGCCGTGGTTGGTGTTCTGGTATGCGCCCGCTGTAATAGGGAAATTGGCTGACAGCGTGCGCCCGGCCATCACCAGGTTATCGTTATGGTCTACTATCATACTGTGCACATGCTCGTTGCCCGCGCCGCCCAGGTAGGTGGCAAACAGCCTGCTGTTGCCTGTGCTGTTGTATTTGATGATGGAGATATCGGCCGCGTATGCGGTGAAGGTTGGCGATGAATAGCCACCACCCCAGGTGGTTTGGAAGGCGCCGGGGCTTACCGGGAAGGCGCCGCCATATTGTAAGACATTCACCAGGCCACCTGCGTAAAAGTTGCCTGCATTATCGTAAGTAGCGGTGAAACCCCAGTTATCTGCAGTAGAGCCGGTAAAGGTACTGAACACCACTGTGGGGTCTATCACCAGCAGTTCGTTATGGTCGTAATCGTTAGGGAATTCAAAGCTTAATATGTTGTCTTTCAATACGTAATCGCAGGCTACCTGTGTGCGCACATTATTAATGTACTGGAAAGCATAAGGCTTCAGCTCGGCCACCTCGCCTACAGATGTGGAGATGATGAGGTCACCTTTCTTCAGGCGCAGGTTGTCCTGCCCATCGAAGCGGAGCGCCACCTGTGCGGCGTCGCCCTGCGGCTTTACCATGAACTCATATACCACCTGTCCTTTCTCTGATGATACATGCAGATCTATATTCTTGTACAGGCTTTCGTAGTCTACCGCAAAGTTGGGGTGTATGCCTGTCTTCCACCGGGTAGGGTCATTGCCCAGGTAGTAGTTGTAGTACGTTTTTTGTGGTTTTAGTCCGCGTACGGTGGCGGAAGTATTGGCTCCTTCAAAAGTAACTTTGTAAGCATGGAAGCGGAGGAGGGGATTATCGTGTCTCAGCCCGTGGTGAAAAGAATCGAGCTTTGCGTTGTTGCGCCTGTCGGCGAGTACAAACCTGAAGCCATCGTTTTCCAGCAGTACATCACCGCCGTGGGCTTCTGCTTTATATAAAAACCAATTGCCCCACTGGCCCTGGTTTTGAACAAATTCGATAGGTGCCTGGGCATGGGAGGGTAGTGCGGCTATAATAAGCAGCAACAGGCTTAGCAGATGATATCGCGACTTCATTTAAGTATAAGGTAGTAATGAAGGTAAATTTAAGAAATTTCTTTAAGTATAGACGTGGTAAATGCGCAAAAGGAAAGGAATGTGGGTGAAATAATAATATAGTTGCTTAACCCAACACAGCTGTCTGTACTTGTAGTGTTCCCCGTCAATAACAGAGCTCATGTCCGTGTCGCACTTCGGCAGGCTCAGTGTGACACTCTGTGAGTGAGCTGTTTTGCCACCGGGGGAGTCTCTTGAAGTATAGCTGCGTGCGTTGGTGAGGACTCGCCGGTAACCACATGATTCACCAACATCAGCAGCTCACCCGATATCGGCGAGTCCTCGCTACGCACCGGGCCAGCGCACGGAGAGACTCCCCGAGGACACAAAATCCGGTAAAAGTGCCGACGCTGCGATAAAATGTTTTTTTGATAGTTGCCGGCAGTTTTACTTGAGGTAAAGTTGGTACTAAATTGATAGTTAGCATTTGTATGAAAAATGCTAATATGGCTATTTCTGCCGATGTGGCAATTTTGCCGGTTGTGTTTTTGCGATGTTTTGCAGTGTGACAGTGACATAGTAAAGAGCATTTAGGCTACCCGGAAACTGTTCCCGGATGGGGCGAAGATACAACCTGTAGGTTGGGGTGTCCAAATAAAGATATACACAAATATAATGGCTCAATGGCTGAATAGCTCAATGGTTCAATGCGGTGCATCTTCGTTTTTTTTGTACCCGGGGAGTCTCTCGAAGTATAGCCGTATGCGTTGGCGAGGACTCGCCGGTATCCACATGAGTTGCCAACATCAGCAGTCCACCCGATATCGGAGAGTCCTCGCTACGCGCCGGGCCAGCACAAGGAGAAACGCCCCGAAGACACAAGAGAGGGGGAATCCTTGCAGGGTTGAGCACCCGGGATATTAATTATAAGGTTGGGAACTCCTCTTTGGCAAGAGGGGAGTCCCACCTCTTACTTAGCCCATGATATGATATAAAATTTGCAAACTACCTCATCGTACAAACCAAGGCGCTAAGCACAAACTCTCCTCTTTGATAAAGAGGGGTACCCCAGCGAAGCGCAGGGGGAGGTGATAGACCACAGCGGTGATGGCGCGCTAAGCAGGCACAAAAAAACAGGGGCCATCTCCCGATAGCCCCTGCAAATATTGATCAGTAAAACTAATTAAAACGTAAACGCGGCATCAACCAGTGCCTGCTGTTCCTGTGCGTGCTTCTTAGAGAAGCCGGTAGCAGGCGATGCGCTTGCCGGGCGGCTCTTGTACTGCATAGGGAAGTTCTCCAGGTTGATCTTCAGGAAGGTAGCAGCGCCCATGTTGGCCGGCTCTTCCTGCATCCATACCCACTCAGCCTTTTTGTACTTGTCGCGCAGGGCGTTCAGCTGCTGCACCGGCAATGGATATATCTGCTCCAGGCGAACGATGGCCACATCTTCGCGTTTGTCGGTCAGTTGTTTTTCGCTGATGTCGAAATACAGCTTGCCGCTACACAGTACCACGCGCTTTACCTTCTTCGCATCCTTTATGTTCGGATCGTCTATCACTTCCTGGAAACCACCGGTAGTAAAGTCGGCCATTGGCGAATAAGCACGTATGTGGCGCAGGTTGGCCTTAGGGGCAAAGTTCACCATTGGTTTGCGGAAGTTCCATGCCAGCTGCCTGCGCAAGCCGTGGAAGAAGTTGGCCGCAGTAGTGATGTTGGTCACTGTCATGTTCAGCTCTGCACACATCAGCAGGAAGCGCTCCAGGCGGGCGCTTGAGTGTTCAGGACCGCCACCTTCGTAACCATGTGGCAGCAACAGTACCAGGCCGTTCATGTTCGACCATTTCTGCTCGCCGCTGCTCAGGTACTGGTCTATGATGGTTTGTGCACCGTTAGAGAAGTCGCCATACTGAGCTTCCCACAACACCAGGTTGTTAGGGTTGGCCATAGCATAGCCATATTCAAAGCCCATTACTGCAAATTCGCTCAGCAAAGAGTTGTAGATGTACATCTTACCCTGCTTGTCGTTCAGGCGGCTCAGCCTGTTGTAAGGGGCGTTCGTGTTCTGATCGTAAATAACCGCATGGCGGTGAGAGAAAGTACCGCGCTTTACGTCTTCGCCGCTCAGGCGCACTTCCTTGCCTTCCATCATCAGGCTGGCGTAGGCCAGCAGCTCGCCGGTAGCCCAGTCTACCTTACCTTCTGTTTCAAACAGCTTTATCTTGTCCTGCAGTAGTTTTTCTATCTTCTTCAGCGGGCTGAAGCCTTCCGGCCACTGCATCATGGCATTGAACGCCGCCTTAAAAGTGTCTTCTGTAATAGCTGTAACAGGCGATGCGTTGAAGTCTTCTTCCTTGGCCTTTTTCAGTTCCTTCCACCATAGCTCTGGCTTCTGGTACTGGTACGGCAGTGGCTTCTGCTTCACTTCGTCCAGGCGCTGCTGCAGGTCGCCCCAGAAACGGGTCTCCATTTCTTTGGCCAGGCTCTGCGCGTCAGCTTCGCCATGCTCCAGCAGGTACTGTGTATATACTTCGCGTGGGTTCTGGTGCTTGTCTATCAGCGCGTACAGCGATGGCTGGGTGAACTTAGGTTCATCGCCCTCGTTGTGGCCATGCTTACGGTAGCACACCATATCTATGAAAATATCTTCGTTGAAACGCTGGCGATACTTCAGGGCAAATGCGGCGCATTTTACCACAGCTTCGGCATCATCACCATTCACGTGCAGTACCGGTGCGTGTACCATAGAGGCCAGGCTGGTGCAGTAGTCTGCAGAGCGTGCGTCGTCAAAATCAGTTGTAAAGCCTATCTGGTTATTGATCACATAGTGGATGGTGCCACCGTTGCTGTAACCTTCCAGCTTCGACATCTGCAGCAGTTCATAGCCAATACCCTGGCCGGCTATCGCCGCATCACCATGTATCAGTATCGGCAATACTTTGTCGTATTGGTTGTTGTACAGCGTATCGGCCTTGGCACGTGCAAAACCTGAAACCACAGGGTTTACCGCTTCCAGGTGCGATGGGTTAGGCGTCAGCTGTACATTTATTTTCTTGCCGTTAGGTGTTTCTATGTCCGAATGGAAGCCCAGGTGATATTTCACGTCACCGCTGCCCATGGTCATATCTTCAGGCATATTGCCTTCAAATTCAGAGAATATCTGCTCGTAGGTCTTCTTCAGCGTATTGGCCAGTATGTTCAGTCGGCCGCGGTGTGCCATGCCTATCACTACCTCTGCCACGCCCGCATCTGCTGCGTCGTTGATGATGGTATCCAGTGCAGGTATGGTGCTCTCGCCACCTTCCAGGCCAAAACGCTTCTGACCAATGAACTTGGTGTTGAGGAACTTTTCGAAGATCACACCCTCGTTCAGCTTCTCCAATATGCGGCGGCGCTGCGCTATAGAAAGGGGCTTCAGCATCATTTCTTCGAAATGTGTCTTTACCCACTCGCACTTTTCAGTATCGTTGATGTAGGTATATTCAATGCCTATGTTACCGGCATATATGGTCTGCAGTTTCTTCAGTATATCGCGCAGGGTGCCATTCTCCAGGCCTATGAACTTACCTGCAAAAAAAGTAGTGTTCATATCACCTTCTGCCAGGTTGAAGTTCTTCAGCTCCAGGGCAGGCTTGCGGTCGCGGCGCGGACGGATAGGGTTGGTGGTTGCAATAAGATGAGCACGCTTGCGGTAAGAACGGATCAGATCGAACACGCCCAGTTCCTTGGTCATCTGGTCGCCAGACACACTGCCTGCCGCACCGTTAGACCCACCGATCTTGCTGGTAGCAAAATCAAAGCCTTCAAAGAATTTTTTCCATTCAGGATCTACCACAGTAGAGTCCTTCATAAAATCGTTGTAAAGAGATTCGATATAGGCCGATGTAGGTCCTGTCAAGTACTGATAATCCTTCATTGCAGAGAGAAATATTTTAGCTGTACGGTTATGATGCGCGTATTAATGCACAATTCCGCAAATTTAATTGAAAAACAGCATAATCACGTGGTAAATAACACTTGTTGCTATTTTTTTGCAACATATGGCCCTGCTAAACATTTTTAAGAGCCCAAAGCATCAAAAATGCCCCGCTCACTTAAAATTAACACCCATATCTATCAGCAGCTGGTTCATCCTTACCTCCCTGTCTGCATTTACGGCGGTAACTATTTTGCAATCCCTGCCATCAAAAAATATGTTGTGAGAATAGATATGCACTTTTACGTTGGTGCCATCTCTCTTGATGTGGGTCCAGTGGTTCAGGTCGTAAAAGCCGCTGTTATAGGTCTTTTTGGTAGTAGCAAGGAGTGCAGGCACATCATCTGCCGGACGGATATCCAATATCGTCATGGATAAAAATTCCTGCTCCGAATAACCATAATAGTGAATAGCGGCGGCATTTACCGCAAGAAAGGCCCTGGTGCTGATCTCGTAAACCCACATGGGCAGCGGGTGCCGGTGGAACATGGCCATATAGTCATCGCGGGTGCGCTGCAGATCATTGGTCATCTTCTTACGGTCTATAGCATAGAGAACAGACTTGCGGAACAGGGGCAGGGTGATCTCTTTTTTTACCAGGTAGTCTTGTGCGTTGATGGCCGCCGCATGTTTTGTGGCCTGCTCGCCATCGGCCGAGGCCAGCAATATAACAGCCGCCGAGGCGGTATTGCGCTTGAAATCTTCCACCGTTTCGGGTGTGGCATGTTCCAGTAACGTGTCATCTACAAAGGTCACACCGGGAATCCTTTCTTCGTTTGCAGTGGCTATCGAAGGGTATTGCACAATATGGTCGGGCGGGTAGCCGCAGGCCACCAGGAATTTCCTGATAAGGGCAAATCCTGCATAGTTTTCATCGATGATACACACTTTTCTTTCAGGCACAGGCAAAGGTTTAATTTCGCGTTTTCAAAGTTATACGCCATTGTATTACAAAGCGCAAGGGTGCCAACTAAATTAACAACTACCAGTCGCTCTTCAGCAGCCTGATGCGCCCGATGATATAATACACGACGATCCAGCCCACTGATACCAGCATTAATGTATTGTGCGATGGACCCGTTTTAGCCATCATGGTCTTCACCATATCCATCATAGGGAAGTTAAGCAACTCGGCGCTGCACTGCATCGGCAAAAAGTCGCCGGGGTGCGATGGCAGCTTCCAGTTGATGAGTTGCTGCGCCATAATCTCTATGATGTAGGCATACAGCAGGAAGATAATGATGGTCATACCACTCTTGCGTATCAGGAAGGACAGCGTCAATGCAAAGCCAAAATAGTTCATGGTCAGGATGAACACATACAGCATACGGTCCATATGCTCGGTCATGTTGCCAATGGGTGAGCCATGGGCCACCGCAAAGCCAATGCCCAGCAGGGTAGTGAATACCGTAACAATGATGCTCAACAGCAACACGATAAGCCACTTGGCATGGAAGAATTGTGCCCGCTGCCAGCCGTCTATCACGTTCTGCCTGTTGGTGCGGAACTGGTATTCGTTGGTGGTGAGAATGATGATGATGATAGCCAGCAGGCCGGAAAAGAACTTGGTCCAATGTCCTACGTTCTCCCATACAGACGGAAAAGTGTAGTTGGTATTAAGCAGGTTCATGTCCTTACCGCCCAGCTTCAGCACGCCCGATCCTATCAGGTAATTCCAGGTAAAGAGCAGTACAATAAACAAGGCCGATAATATCCAGAACGTATTGTATTTCCGTATTTTAAGCCATTCTATTTTAAGCAGCGCTATCATTTCAGTTATTTGGTTAAATGGTTAATGAGTTAAAAGGTGTGTCTGGTTATCGCTTATCTTCTGTGCCTACCAGCTCCATGAATTTTGTTTCCAGGCTCTTCTTCTTTATATACAAGTGAGAGAGGGTGATGCCCCGCGCCGCCGCATAGCTGTTTACGGCCGCCGCATCTATGTCATTGTTGAAAGATAGCTGCAGTGTCCTGTCGGCCTTTTGTATCTTTTTTACACCCGGCATTTCCCCCATTGCTTGCTGAAGGGCATCCATATCGGCGGCCATCACCTCCAGCTGGTCTTCGTTCACCAGCACCTCGTTCACCGGGCCGTGTAGCAGCAGGTTGCCGCGCTTCAATATGGCCACATGTGTGCATACTTTTTCAACCTCATCCAGTAAATGGCTGGCTATTATTATGGTGATACCTTGCTTGTTCAGGTTGCGGATCAGTTCCCTTATCTCGGCAATACCTGCCGGGTCCAGGCCGTTGGTCGGCTCATCCAGCACCAGTATACCGGGGCTCGATAGTAGCGCTGCACCAATAGCCAGGCGTTGCTTCATACCCAGCGAAAATGTCTGGAATTTAGAATCCTTACGCTCCAGCAGACCCACCAGTTCCAGTACGCGTAGTCGGTCGTTCTCGCCATGGCCGCGTAGTGCTGCTGTTATGGCCAGGTTGTCGTAGGCCGACATATAATGATAGAAATTCGGGGTTTCCAGCAGGCAGCCTATTTTTTTGCGGGCAGCATCTGCGGGCATACCGCCAAACCAGTTATAGTCGCCGCTATCGGCTTTTA
This sequence comes from Chitinophagaceae bacterium, assembly GCA_947455215.1. GTDB lineage: Bacteria > Bacteroidota > Bacteroidia > Chitinophagales > Chitinophagaceae > Flavipsychrobacter. The sequence goes on along the minus strand of CANGNA010000004.1, from coordinate 28,524 downwards.
GCACGTCCATCAGTATACCCAGCAGGGTGGTTTTGCCGCTGCCGTTAGGGCCAAGTACGCCAAATACGGAGCCTTGCGGCACATCGAACGATACGCCATTCAGCGCTTTGATAGGGCCATAAGACTTGGCAATGTTGTTGATCGAGAGTATGGAGCTCAATGGTGAATAATTTTCATCAAAAGTATAAAGTATTCATACTTTCTGTATGCATATTTACCGTTACTTCTGCGCTATTCACCGTCGGGTAAAGCAAAAGCCGGGCATTTGTCCGGCTTTTTATTCTTATTTATCTCTAACTATATTTTTGCTGCATCACTTATAATCTCTGATATAGGATAATTAATGAGGCAAACATCATAATCTCCAAGTATCTCAGCGAATGCAACCTTCGATAATCCTGCTATTTCTGCGGCATGACCTAAGCTTAATTTGCCAGACTCATACAATTTGGCGGCAATAAAACGTTTCGTGTCGTTTATATCCACCTCAATCGGAATGTTTAACTGTATTGCTGTCATTTTTCAAAATTGAGCCATCGAGCCATTAAGCAATTAAGCCATTATTTTAATGTTTCATCCAGCCACTTAAAGAACTCCCGCTGCCACGCAATGCCGTTCTGCGGATGCATCACCCAATGGTTCTCATTTGGCAGGTACAGCAACTTGGCTTTTATGTTGCGCAGCCTTGCAGCCTGGAATGCTTCCAGTCCCTGCTCCACAGGTACACGGTAGTCTATACCACCCTGAACGATCATGATCGGGGTGTTCCACTTGTCCACATAATTGCTCGGGTTGAATTTCTCATAGCTTACCGGTGCTGGGTTCTTCCAGTATGGGCCACCAATATCCCAGTTGGCAAACCACAGTTCCTCTGTGGTGCCATACCAGCTCTTCAGGTCAAACAAGCCATCGTGCGCTATAAAGGTTTTGAAGCGGTTGTTGTGTACACCCGCCAGCATGAACACACTGTAACCACCGTAGCTGGCACCAACGCAGCCCAGTCTGTTCTTGTCTACATATGGCTCTTTAGCTATCTCGTCTATGGCCGACAGGTAGTCTTGTATTGGCAGGCCACCCCAATCCTTGCTTATTTCTTCGTTCCATTTTACGCCCCAGCCCGGCATACCGCGGCGGTTAGGCGCTACTACTATATAGCCCTGTGCAGCCATTAGCTGGAAATTCCAACGGAAACTGTAGAACTGAGACAGTGCCGATTGCGGACCGCCCTGGCAATACAGCAGGGTAGGGTACTTTTTCGCAGGGTCAAAGTCGGGCGGGTATATCACCCATACACCCATCTGAGCATTGTCTACCGTATTCACCTTGCGCAGCTCTGTCTTGCTCATCTGCAGGTTCTGGTATATGCGGTCGTTCTCATGCGTCAGCTGTATCATGTCGCCATATTGCGGCTTCACTTTAAACAGCTCAGTGGCATGGTTCATATCGCTGCGGGTCACTACTATTTCGTTGCCCGATTGGCCCACTATGCCGTTCACATCATACTTGCCCTTTGTCAGCTGGTTCACCACCGGTGCAGTGCTTTCACGGTCGGGTACACCAACTTCAAATAGTTGCTCTGTACCTTCAGTAGGCGCGTTAAAGTAGATCTTTGGTATTTCGCCGGTGCCCCATATAAAGCCCCCCACGGTGCCGTCCCATTTGGCGGTTATGTTGGTCTTCTTCTTTTTGGTCACATCCAGCACTACTATGTCGTTCTTGTCTGCTTCATAGCCATCGTGTGCCATGCTCAGCCAGGCCAGGCGCTTGCCATCGCGGCTAAAAGCCGGTGCCTGGTCGTAGCCCAGCATGCCCTGTGTCCAGTTCTCTGTTTTGTTAGTAGCTACATCATAATAATACAGGTCGGTGTTGGTGCTGGTAGCATAGTCCTTGCCAAATTTTTTCTTGCTCACGTATACCAGTCCCTTGCTGTCTGGTGCCCATACCAGGTCTTCCATACCACCAAAAGGCTTCTGCGGACAATCGTACGGCTCGTCCACCATTATATCTGTGGTCTTGCCCGTTTCTATGTTCACCACAAATATGTGCGAGAACTTGCCGTCCTCCCAACTGTCCCAGTGGCGGTTGTTCAGGTCGGTATATACCTTGGCAGTAGTGTTGGGCAGATCGCTGTAGATGTCGGTGCCCTGCATAGGCTTTATCAGCACGTCGCGCGAATAGGCTACGTACTTTCCGTTGGGTGCTACCCATACGTTTTCGGCGTTTTGCAGACCATTATATATTTCAGTCCACGATGCGCCGCCATCTGTGCTTTTATACAGCAGGTTGTCATAATAGGCATACCATGCATCATCATAACGCTGCGTCACTGTCTTGCCGGCGTCGGTGGTCCATTCCTTTTTACTATTGTCTTCCAGGTTGATGCGATAGTGCTGTGTGCTGCTCTTTTCTGTCTTCCAGTCTATAGATTTAGAAGAATAGAAAAGATACTTGCCATCGGCGCTCATACCATCGGCACCTACGCGGCGCACATTCCACAGCAGCTCAGGCGTCATACGGTCCTGCGCTGTTGCCAGTGCACTTACTATTAAGAATAAAGGGAGTATTGTACGTTTCATATAATATATAAGCTATTAAAAGCAGGTGTAAATGTACCTGTATAAACTGAAAAAAATAAGCGTTGCGGTCATTTATCGCTTGCCGGTGTTTTTAGGAGCTGCCGGTTTGCGCTCAAAGTCTATCACATTTTCCCAGCCCGGCTTCAGCATCAGCGGATCGCGGTAAGGTATTACCAGCTCGGGCTGCTTTTTCAAAAACAGGTTACCGGCATCCCACCGGCCATTACCGTTGCGGTCTTCTATTACCCTAAAGGTGTATTTCGCAGGCTTCAGGCGGGTCAGCATCACGTTGGCAGTGGTTATCGACTTTTGGTAAAGGGTATCATTATCAGAAAATACCTGCAACACGTATCCATTGTTATATTTCTCCGGCAGGTTGATGGTGATCTTGCCATAGTCACCATCTTCTTTAGTGCGGAAGATATATTTGGCAGGCATTGGCTCCATGCCTGCAGAGTCTTTGGCAAAACCCTTGGCGAGCTTCAGGGTATATACGGTGTTCTCTTTCCAGTTGGTATGCACAAATACCTTGTTCGATGTATCTGCATGCCTTACCTCGAAGATCGCCGGTACATCCACACCATTGCTGTCATAGCTCAGCACTATCTTATTGGTAACAATGGTTGGCCGCCTGTTAAAGGTGATCTGCGCATCATTATTGATATCGTAAGTTCTTTTGTCTTTGCGGCCGGTATCTATATTGGCCGAATAGCTGAAGCCCGCCTGGCTTTTCGATGTTTCCCTCAGCCCCGGTTTTTTCACCGTGTCGGCTTCTGCATGCAGCGATGTGTCTGCCGGTTGCACAAACAGCCTCAGCGTCAGCCCGCGCAGCGCTGTGTCGCCGGGCGTTACATTATTATCGGCAAAGGCCACCATTTCACCTTCGCCGTCAAACATTATATTGTCGTTGGCGTCCTTCAGTGCAAATATTTTAAAACTGCGCTTCGGCAAGCCTTTAAAGGTGAAGTTGCCCGTGGCATCGGCCTGGGCTATATACTTTGGCTTGCGTTTTACTACAGCACTGTCGCCATCGGCGGCATAATAAAGCACCACTTTTACACCGGTAGAGTCGGGCAGACCGCTGGCGGCATTCAGCACATTGCCGGTCAGTTGCAGTGAGTCGAACCAGCCCCCTGTGCTGAAGGTATACGTATAGCCTGCATACGGGTTGCCCTCGTGCAGGTCTTTAATAGCATTGCCAAAAGATATACGGTAAGTGGTATTGGGCTCCAGCAGGGTGTCTGGTATCTTTACGGTCACCTTCTTCTTTAAGCCCGTTACTGTTGGGTCTATGGGCAACAGTGGCGATATCTGCACCTCCTTACCCGCGTCCGATACTGTGATGTACTCATCAAAGGTCAGCTCTATCTTCTTCAACCGCGTATTGGTCAGCGAATCTGCCGGCGTTACCGACAGGCGCCTGGGCGGCACAGTATCTTTTTTACCACCATTGGGTGTGGTAATATTGGCGCAGCCGGCTAAGGCCACAGCACCGGCAAACAGTAAATAGCGGAAACCCTTATTCATTTGGAGGCTCAAAAGTAATGAAAAAGGTAGGTAGCACGCGCAAGCGATAACACTTTACATAAGCTTTGGCATTGATGGCAGTTGACTTTAAAAAAATAAATGTCTGAGATTTCTTTTTTCATATCAAAACCATGTCCTACATTTGCACCCCTGGCAAGTCTTATACGGCCAGCTCCTACTGAATCCCCCAGGACAGGAATGTAGCAAGGGTAGGTGGTCGTAGCGGCGCGATGTGAGTAACTTGCCAGGTTTTTTATTGACACTGGTTCATCCTTAATATATTTAAAATGCAGAAAGCTCCGTCTTTCTGCATTTTGCATTTTAGTCGGTAAGTATAATTATTAAGTCAGATCAGTTCGGCGAAATTTTCAATTTCGTCGCAGGTGCAGGCCATCTCCCGATGGCCGTAAGAACGCGTCAACTGCTCGTCCTCGCCGTGTCTCTCAGTGCGTTGGCGTTGCGCGTAGCGAGGACTCGGCGATATCGGGTGGGTACAGAAATATCGTATCTTTATCGTATGCCAGTAAATTGGAAATGAGACAATATGTAACATACTTAAGTAAAACAATCGTAATAATTACGCTTTTCTTCTTTTTGCATAGCTGCAAAGCAACTAGAAGTTGTGGAAAGAGAGCTGATAATGTTGATTATCACATATTTGATTCTCTTGAGTTTCTGATGGGACGAGCTATTAAGTATAGAACAATGGATACTAATTGTCACGTACTCGGGATAATAGTTAGGGGTGGCGCTTTACAATCAAATAGGTACGATATTGAAGTCTTATTCTCCGACAACAATTGTAATAAAAAATCCAACGTCCTTGAAAAAATAGCATACCTATTTAACAATACTAACCGTGCGATTGTTATCAAAAATATACGCTATCCTATATCCTTTATCCAGGAAGTGGATTTCCTGGCATGGTTAAGTGACGATGAAAAACACAAACAGGAAATTGACCATTATCGTGCTACCTGTATGTTCATCGGATTTACGGTTGATATGGATAGAAAAAAGGTGTTGAAGATGTATGAATGATATGTCCCTCAGCTCGGCATAGGCTCCCAAACGCGTGCGCGCGGCTGCCATTCTCCCGACTTGCAAACCCCAACCCTCCCATAGCCCCGCTAAATATGTGCATATCTTTATTTGGAAACGGCCTCCCGCAAACCGTATCTTTATGACTCAACTAACCCTCTTCCAAACACTTAAGTCCCACGAAAAAATGAGCTCCTGCCAATCCTTAAATCCTGCAAATCATGGTTCAGACAACTGCAATAAAATTGCAGATACTGCAAATAGAAAGAAAAACATCATATCATCAACTCCTTACCAACCAACACAATAACCCCCTGCATCTAAAGTAAAATTGCCGGCAACTGTCATTTTTTTTCATCGGCAGAAACTGCAATTTTATCTCTGGGTCCACTCCTTCTGCAAACAATAAAGGGTACAACTTTCGCTGCACCCTTTATCAAATATCGCTTATCAGAAACCTACTAGTAGTCTGAATAGATAGAGTAAACTTCTATCATGTAGTATGGCTTGCTATCGTCGTTGTAAGAAATGTCGAACAGGTGGATAGAAACCTCGTCATTGCGGTACAGGTGCTCCAGGTATTCTTTATGAGAAGTGCGGCGCAGCTTGGTCCTTGAATACTTAGCGTTAGCTTCTACCTGGCGCTTCAGAGATTCGTAGGTAGCAAGGTCTTGTGTTTCGAACTTGATGGCTACATAACGCTTATAACGGATGCTATTGTTATCGTAATAAGTATTGTAAGTGATCACGTTAGTGCCGTTTTTGAAAACAGAAGAACGTTCTGTGCTTTCCAGGTGGTTAAGTACATAGCCCTTGCCGTGTACCATAGATTCGAAGGTAGGGTAGTTGTCCTTCCTTGCTTTTAAGAGTTCATCCAAAGCAAAGCCCTGTGCAAAACTGAAGGTGTAGCAAAGCGAAAAGAAAGCAAGAAATAAGAGTTTTTTCATGTTTTTCTGTTTTTGTGTGTCGTGTTAAGACAAAGATAATTTCTTTTGTGTAACTGTGAAATATTTGCCGGGATATTTTAAATCATGCCAGTACCATACTGATGATGCAATGTATTATAAAATAATGCCCGCTATGGTTGCCGACAGGTAAGAGGCCAGCGTACCGCAGAGCAGGGCCTTCATACCCAGCTTGGCCAGGTCTTCGCGGCGCTCCGGTGCCAGTGCACCAATACCGCCTATCTGCATACCTACACTGCTGAAGTTGGCAAAGCCGCATATGGCTATGGTTACAATGCTCAGTCCCTTAGGGGTAACCACATTCACCTGGTGCGATGTTAGCTTGCTGAACGCCATGAATTCGTTAATGGTCAGCTTCTGGCCCAGCAAAGTACCTACTGCCTGCACGTCTTCTTTAGGTACACCCATAGCCCAGGCAAACGGGCGGAATATGAAACCAAAGATAGAATCGAGCGACAGAGCAGGGTTGATAGCACCCAGCAGGAAGTTGATAAGTGCAAACAAAGCTATAAAGCCGATGAGCATAGCGATCACGTTCATGGCTATTTTAAAGCCATCAGCGGCACCATGAGAAATAGCATCTATCAGGTTGGAATAGCCGCTCTTCACCTCCAGTTTCACACTACCCATGGTAGGCGATACTTCGGTCTCGGGGAATACTATCTTAGAGATGACCAGTGCGCCCGGTGCTGCCATCAGGCTGGCAGCCATCAGGTAATCGGCTCGGGCACCCATACTGGCATATACCACCAATATACCACCGGCTATACAGGCAAGGCTGCCGCTCATAGATGCCAGTAGCTCGCTCTTGGTCATGGTGGGCAGGTAGGCGCGTATCATTACCTGTGCTTCTACCTGGCCTACAAATGCGCTGGCCACATTGCTCAGGGCCTCTGCACCGCTCACCCGCATCACCACGTTCATAGCCTTCGCCACAATAGATACGATGAACTGCATCACCTTCAGGTAATATAATATAGCCACCAGCACGCAAACCAATATGATAGTGGCCGTAATGTTGAATGCAAATACAAAGCCCTTACCCGGTGCATAGGTCATGCCGCCGCCGGTACTGTAATCGGCCACACGCAGGCCACCGTAAACAAAGGCGGCACCTTCCTGGGCAAATTTTTCAATTTTCTCCATGCCGTGGCCCAGCATCTGGAAGAAACTGTTGACAGCAGGTACCTTAAGCACCAGCAACGCAATAACTATCTGCAGGCCTAAACCGCTGGCTACCAGGCGGTAGTTGATCCTTTTTTTATTGTTGGAGAACAAGAAGGCAATACCCAATATCACCACTATCCCTATGAGTCCCGTAAAACGCTCCATCGGCGAAAAAACAATTGATTATAGCTGCAAGATATAAATGTATGCGTTACTGAGCGCTACATTTTCTAAATTTGCGCCTTTATCCGGTAAAAATGCCGGTATTTACGGCAACTCCACAATATATAATGATAAGAGTAGGTAAGATAGTAGCTACGCATGGCGTACAGGGTGCAGTAATAATGACGCATGTGGCGGGTGATAGCCGCTGGCTGAAGAAGGGCCACGCCCTGATGGTGGAGATGCAGAAGGGTAGTTACATACCCTATTTCGTAGATGCCTGCCGTGCTGCCAAGGATGATGAGTATATCGTGAATATGGAGGACCTGGATAAGGTGGAAAGCGCCAAAAGGCTGGTAGGCAAGGCCGTATATGTGGAAGAAGATCTGCTGGCTGCATATGCCAAAGAGTCGCCGCTGTTGTGGATAGGGTTTACTATTACCGATGTGCATGTGGGCCTGTTGGGCACAATGGAGGACGTGATGCAGACGCCAAGCCAATGGCTGGGTAAGGTAATGTATAATGAAAAGGAAGTGCTGATACCATTGCTCAACCAGTTTATAAAAGATATACAGGTAAAGCAAAAGCTGATAATAATGGAACTACCTGCCGGCTTGCTGGATGTGTATATGTAGGTTTTAGTCGTAAGTCGTAAGTCGTAAGTCGTAAGTCATAAGTCGTAAGTCATAAGTCATAAGTCATAAGTATACAGTCTTAAACTGGTCGGAGTGTCTCGCTTCGTCCTGTCAAATGCAAGCGTCGGGCTTGCGTAAGGATAAACAAAATGCGTATAGATATCATTTCAGTAGTGCCGGATCTGTTGGAGAGTCCTTTCAGCCATTCCATTTTAAAGAGGGCTAAGGCCAAGGGTTTGCTGGATATTGTGGTGCACAATCTGCGCGACCATACCCCCTATAAGCAGGCCCAGGTAGATGACTACCAGTTTGGCGGCGGTGCGGGTATGGTAATGATGCCGGAACCCCTGGCCATCTTAATAGAAAAACTGCAGGAAGAGCGCAAATATGATGAGATCATCTACATGACGCCGGATGGTAATGTCTTCAACCAGAAGACGGCTAACCGCCTGTCTATGAAAGAAAACCTGATGATCATCTGTGGTCATTATAAAGGTATAGACGACCGCATACGCCAGCATTTTGTGACCATGGAAATATCTGTGGGCGACTATGTGCTGAGCGGTGGCGAGTTGGGTGCTGCCATAGTGGTAGACGCGGTAGGCCGCCTGATCCCCGGTGTGCTGAATGATGAAACCTCGGCGTTGTTCGACTCTTTCCAGGATGGGCTGCTGGCACCACCGGTGTACACGCGTCCTGCTGACTTCAGGGGGTGGAAGGTGCCGGACATATTGCTTTGCGGCGACCCCAAAAAGATAGACGACTGGCGCCACGAACAATCCCTGAAGCGCACCCAGGAGCGCCGGCCCGATATGTTGGAGGGGATGGACTAACCCTTCTCTTTGCGGAGCTTATTCTCGCGGCTCACAACCTCTATGATATCCTTATCCATTTTAGAAGCTGCCTGCAATATGTTGTCTATGATCTCGGCATTGTGCGGGTCTTCGGGGTGCTCGGTGTTGAACAGCCTCGCCAGCCCCAATATATTGGTAACCGATGCTCTCAGGTTGTGCGATTGGATGTGTGCGATGTGCTCCAGTATTTTGTTTTGCGAGTCTATACGCTCCAGGTGCCGTTCCTTTTCTGCTGAAAGCTGACGATTGGTTTTGCGCTGCCTGCTGATGCGCACCACACCTATGGCTATAATGAACACTAGCAATATAATGCTGATGATATATACCTGCGAGCGCAGTTTTAAGATCTGCATGTCCTTTTCTTTCAGGTGCATTTCATCTGCAGCCTGCTGTGCTTCCAGTTGAGAGATGATACTGCTTTTATCTGTAGAGAAAACGGAATCGCGGTATTCATATTTTTTTACCAGATATTCATTGGCTTTCTGGTAGTCGTGTTTGTAGTTAAAAGCCTCTGCCAGGTCGTTATAGCAATTATATAATTGCTCCATATCGCCCAACTTACTGCTTAGCGCTACCGACTGTAATATGTAGGTTATACCGAGGTCCAGCGTGGCTTCCCGGGTTTGCGGCACAAGGCTGTCTGTAATATCGGCCACGCTATCGATAACGATCTTAAGGTAACACGACCCCATGTTGCCCAATGTGCGGCCTAATAGTATGGGTGCATTATCTGCGTTTATGATGCGTCGCGCCTCGTCATAATATTTCAGGGCGGAGAGGTAGTCAGCACTTTTAAAGTATATAGAGCCAATGTTGTGTAACTCGGTTGCTATCGCGGTAGGGTCGCCGGTCTCTTTGTCCATGGCTAGCGCACGTAGATACAATTCACGCGCCTTGTCGTAGCGGCCGCTCATCATATAATTATTGGCCATATTGCCCAATAGCGATGCTTCACCGTGTTTGTCGCCCAATTGGCGGTAGGTGGTCAGTGCTTTAGCCTGATACTCCAGCGATCTGTCGTAGTTCTTTTGTACGTTGTAAATATTGCCTATCCCCCAGTTGGCTGATGCGATACCTCTCTTTTCATTGATCTGCTCGTACTGTTTCAGTGCGGCAAAGTAGCATTTAAGTGCATTCACCAGGTCTGAGCGCTGTTCGTAGTTAGCACCCTTAGCTATTTGTGCTGTCGCTTCTCCCTTCGCCCACTTCAGCTTTTGGGCCAGCTGTATAGCCTCCTGCCCATATTGTATTCCTTTAGCCGGATCGGTGGAGTATAGCGATTTTGATAGTTTCACCAGTGCCTTCACCTTGTTAGTGTCACTGGCCATGCCGGGTAGCGCTGCATAAAGTGAGTCTGCCAGGGCTTTTCCTTGCTTTGCCTGCGCAAAGTGTCGCACCGGTATCAGCAGTAAAACAGATAAAAGGCAAAAATGGCGAAGGTTGGTGGAGATCATAATAAGCGGAACAGATTATTGAAGCATATGGATACAGTCAGCAACCGATACCATTTTTTGTTCGCCGGTGCTGAAGTTCTTCACACTTATCAATCCTTTTTCACGTTCCTCATCGCCGGGCAACAGTACAAATGTAACGCCCCGCTTATTAGCGTACTTCATTTGTTTGTCGAATTTCGACGAATCGGGGTATAATTCGGTGGCTATGCCTGCATCGCGCAACTGTTTGAGTATCTGCAGGGCATATTCTTCGTTGGCTCCGCCAAAATTCAGCAGTATTGCCTTTGTGCCGGTGGCTACCTGGTCGGGGAAGACGCCCAGTTGCTCCATAACGTCATATATACGGTCGATACCGAAGGATACACCCACGCCCGATAGTCCTTTGAGACCGAACAGGCCTGTAAGGTCGTCGTAGCGGCCACCGCCGCCAATGCTGCCCATCCTTACTTTCTCGCTGTCGCAAACTACTTCCACTATCACACCTGTGTAGTAGTTAAGGCCGCGGGCCAGGCTGATGTCTACGTCTATGCTGCCGGTCCATTCGGTTTTGGCCAGGCTGCCATAGTAGCTGAGCGATGTGCGCAGCTCTTTGATGCCTTCCAAACCAGCCGGGCTGTTGGTCATCAAAGCTTCCAGCTGGTTCAGCTTAGCGTCGTTATCGCCGGTTACATTGATGATGTTTTGTATCTGGCTGATGCCTGTTTCAGATATACCTCGCTCAGTTAATTCCTTGGTCACACCGTCCCAGCCAATCTTATCCAGCTTGTCCAGGGCTATGGTGATGTCCATCATCTTCTCTGGCATGCCACATAGCTCTGCCAGTGCAGCCAGCAGTTTACGGCTGTTCACCTTTATCGTTACGGGTACCTTCAGTTCATAAAAGGCAGCCTGGTAGATGCAAAGCAGCTCGGCCTCATTCATCAGCGATGTGCTGCCCACCACATCGGCATCGCACTGCCAGAACTCGCGGTAGCGGCCTGCCTGCGGCCTGTCGGCACGCCAGACGGGCTGCATCTGGTAGCGGCGGAATGGGAATGCCAGATCGTTCTGGTTCATCACCACGTAGCGGGCAAAAGGGATGGTCAGATCGTAACGCAGTGCCCGCTCAGTAACCGTTGGCGAAGAATAGGCCTTAGAAAGTACCTTCTCCCATTCGGTTGCCAACTTCTCTTTTTCAGATTCCTTGGTTATGGTGTGCAGGCCATTGTTCAGTATCTTAAATATCAGCCTGTCGCCCTCTTCGCCATATTTGCCGGTGAGTGTTACCAGGTTTTCCATAGCAGGGGTTTCCAGCGGCTGGAAGCCATACAGCTCGAATATATTGCGGAGGATATTGAATATATATTGACGTTTACGCACAACAGCCGGCGAAAAATCGCGGGTGCCGCTGGGTATTGATGGTTTAGACATATGCTTATTTGTACTTTTTTATTATTTCGTCGCAGGTAATATTTATTTGTTCATACACGGGCAGGTAGCCTTCCTCGGTGCCATACCACGGGTCTGTTACCGATTCATTCTTGCCCGAGTGCAGTTCGTTCAGAAAATATTCCACCTTGCTCATATCGGCATCGCGGCCCGCTATACGTTGTATCTCGCGGTACACATCGTCGGCCAGGGCATAGATGATATCATAGTTATCTATATCGGCAGCTGTGAACTTCCTTGCCCGCTGATGAGCTATATCGATACCATGAGCTTTGCATACTTTCTGGGAGAACCTATGCGGAGCCTCACCAACATGCAAAGATTCGGTGCCTGCAGAATCAATCAACCAATCCAAACCGTTTTCTTTGGCCTTATGCCTTAATACCCCCTCGGCTATCGGAGAGCGGCAAATATTGCCCAGGCACACCATTAATATCTTCATCGCGCGCAAAACTACTAAAACGCGGCTTATATTATGATAACATTATAGTGGTGAATACACGCTTTGATAACCTTGGGGTACGTTTATTTTCAATAATTTCGGCCATTATGAAAAAGTTGGTGCTTGTTGTGGCTCTTGCGGCCGGTTCATTATTGCCTGCTCAGTGCCTGGCATGGGGTAAGATAGGTCATGGCCTGGTGGCAGAGGTGGCATTCAGTATGCTGGACAATGGCACCAAGCAGCGTGTGCAGCAATGCCTGGGCGATATGAGCATAGAGCAGGCGGCGAACTGGATGGACGAGATAAAGGGCGACCATAGCAAAGATTTTATGAAGCCGTGGCACTATGTGAATATTGCCGATGGAGCAACCTATACAGAGGCGAAAGAAGGCGATGTGATCAACGAATTGACCCGTGTGATAGAGGAACTGCACCACAGCGATAAGATGAGTAAGGAGGAAGTGAAGGAACATGTGCTCATTTTATTTCACCTGGTGGGCGATCTGCATCAGCCGCTGCATGTAGGCTACGCTACAGACAAGGGTGGCAACACTGTTCAGGTTACGTACAATGGCCATGGCACCAACCTGCACCGCGTATGGGACTCTGAGATAATAGAGCATGAGCACATAGACCTGGCAGCCTGCCAGGCAGCGGGCAAAGTGTTTGGTAGTAAAGAAATAGCCGGGCTGTCGGTTGTTAACGTACAGCAATGGATGCAGCAAGCCCGTAAGGAGCTGAAGAGTGTTTACGATATCAAAGACGGCACAATAGACGACGCCTATGTGGCCCGCAACAAGCCGGTAATAGAAAAAGAAATATACATAGCCGGTGTAAGGCTTGCCGCCGTACTAAAAGACGTGTTCAAACCCTGATCCGTCGCCCAGTTTCAGCGCGCGCAGCTTTTCTTTTACCAGGTATAGCGGCGATGCTATGGCATTTACATACTGATAGTTACCATCCCGTTCGTTGCGTATGGTCAGTTGCTGTCCGCAGGCTTCGCTTTGTATGGCGTTGACCACATACCGGGCCCGCAGCGGGTCGTACACTACATATGGCGCACCGGATGACCCGAACCTGAAGTACCCTTTCACCAGGTAGCGATAACCTTCCAGCGGAAAATTGCCGGTTATTTCGTCCGTTATCATACTTACATGGTCCAGCAGTCCTTCCAGTTTGGCATCGTTCAGCAAGCGGCCCGCTTCTATATTGGGCGAGCTTTGCAGGCAGTGCAGGCTGCCGGGGTCATCTTCTACCAGGTCGGTATTAACGTCTATATGCGGCAATAGATTCAATAGCTCCGGTGGGGTGTTCACGGCTTTGTACAAAGCAATATCTTCTGCGTAAAAAGCTTCTACCAGTTCCACTTCCAGCAGGTAGCTATGCCGGTTAATGTCTTTTTCGTAAAACAACTGGTGAGGTGGAAGGTGCGCTGCGACATTATCCATGCCATAAAAGGTATTTTGCCGCAATTGCACCACCACATGCGGCACACTTATCTTTTTCTCTGCGAGCGTTACCCAGCGGGTATCGAAACGCTTTTGCTTTAATATGGCGGCTATACTATTGATGGTGCCCTGGTCGGCATTGTTCAAGTATAGTTTACGGCTGTATCCATCCATAAAGTAATGCTGATCGAAGAACGTTTTTTGCGAGCCGTCGAGCTTGTACAGTAATTCTTTCTGGAACAGCTCCTCGTTTATAGACCTGAATATGCCTGCCGATATCCGCAGGTTGTGCGCAACGCTCAGGAAATAGCCCTGGCCTATATGAAAAGCACAGATATTATTCTCGAACGTGCGGCGATTGGGTTCCTCTACATTGGTCACCCACATGATGCGGTATAAGGGAGAGGTCTGTTCGTCTATAAGTTGACGCTTGGTGGTTGCCATATGACAATAGATGATTGCTGAGCGTAAATTAACAGATTTGTTTGGTGCCAGGCGGTTAAGTTATCTACAAACTAACATCTGTTACCAGTAAATAGCATATTTGCCACGATAGGTAAGTGTTTAGCGGACAAGTAAATGCCATGAACATTAAAAATCGTTACTTTTGATGCACATGAAATTGTGGCTGGCCAAAATATGTATGCTTGTTGCTGTGATGCTGATCACAGCGCACAACATCATTCCGCATGATCATGTAGCCCAGGCAACTGCCCACGAGCATCACCAACATACCGACAACGAAAAAGTATTCTCCCACGATCTGCTGGCGCATTCATTTGTTCAGCGCGCGGCAGCGTTTACAGTTGTACAGCAGATAATGGTCGATGTGCCGCTCCCTTTGGTTGTGGCAGCTGGGCCAGTTGTTACATGTAAACCCTGCGGCCAGTATGTTAAAAAGAGCTACAGCATCAGGCGTGGTAACCTGCCGCCTCCTTTATACAGTTACTCTTCTGTTTCTTTTCGTGGTCCCCCTCCTTTCTGCTGATCGTTTACCCGGTTGATGCACCTGCATTGGCCTTTCCTGTTTTGGAGCATTTTGTTCCAGCGGGTATTATTGTTGGTTGGGTAAGCCGGTCGTTTTGTAATTGAATTATATCCGATAGGTGTTGTACCGCAATGCCTGTCTTAACTAATTACATATAATCATGCTGAATAAGATAATTGATGTGTCCATAAAGAACAAAGTGCTGGTGGGGCTCTTTGTACTTGGGCTGGTAGCGTATGGCATATTAGAGTTAACGCGCCTGCCTATAGATGCCGTGCCCGATATCACCGATAACCAGGTGCAGGTAATTACCGTTAGCCCTGCACTTGGTGCCCCGGATGTGGAGCGGCTGATCACCTTCCCGGTAGAACAGGCCAACAGTAACATCCCCGGCCTGAAACAGATACGTAGTTTTTCCCGGTTCGGGCTATCTGTGGTGACCATAGTATTTGAGGATAATGTGGATGTGTACTGGGCGAGGCAGCAGGTTTCTGAGCGGCTGAAGGAGGCCCAGGAGCAGATACCCGCCGGGCTGGGTGCGCCAACACTGGCACCGGTAACCACCGGGCTGGGGGAGATATACCAATATGTGGTGCGCCCCAAGCCAGGCTATGAAGGCAAGTACGACCCTACAGCGCTACGCACCATACAAGACTGGATAGTGCGCCGCCAACTGCGCGATGTAAAGGGCGTGGCCGATGTGAGCAGCTTTGGCGGCTACCTGATGCAATACGAGATAGCGGTGAATACCGATAAACTGAAATCGTATGGGTTGACCATTAATGATGTATTTAATGCTGTTGAAAAGAACAATGAGAATACCGGCGGCGCATATATAGAAAAAGATGCTACCGTACTGTTCATCCGGTCTGAAGGATTGGTAGGCAGCCTGGACGATATAAAGCACATACCCGTAAAAAGCCTGGAGAGCGGCATTCCTGTGCTGTTGAGCGATGTGGCAGACATTGGTTACGGTCATGCCACCCGCTATGGTGCCATGACCTATAATGGCGAGCGGGAAGTGGCCGGTGCGGTGGTGATGATGCTGAAGGGGGCCAATAGCAATGAGGTAGTGAGCCGGGTAAAAGAACGTATAGCCCGTATACAAAGCACACTACCCGAAGGCGTGGTCATAGAGCCGTTCCTGGACAGGACCAAGATGGTGGACAATGCCATCAACACGGTAGAGCGCAATCTGCTGGAGGGCTCATTGATCGTGCTTTTTGTGTTGGTGCTTTTCCTGGGTAACCTGAGGGCCGGCCTGCTGGTGGCTTCGGTCATCCCGCTGGCCATGCTTTTCGCGGTCATTATGATGAACACTTTTGGTGTGAGTGGTAACCTGATGAGTCTTGGTGCGCTCGATTTTGGCCTGATAGTAGATGGCACTGTGATCATAGTAGAGGCGGTGCTGCATCAGTTGCACGAGCGAAACAAGCATTTATATACGAAGGGCGAGATGAACGGCCTGGTGTATGAAACAGCAACGCGCATGAGCAATGCCGCCATATTCGGTACGATGATCATCTTTATTGTATATATACCCATATTCACATTACAGGGTATAGAAGGCAAGATGTTCAAGCCAATGGCATTTACGGTGTCTTTTGCGCTGCTAGGGGCATTTCTGCTGTCGCTTACTTACGTCCCTATGATGAGCAGCCTGGCGCTAAGCAGGAAAGTAAAGCATACAGCCAATTTTGCCGACAGGTTCATGGAGCGTATCCAACGCCTATATGAGCCGCTGCTTGTGAAGGTAACCGGGTACCCGCGAACGGTAATAACCATATCCGTAGTTATCGTCATTCTGGCTGGCATCGGAGTGTCGTTCATGGGTGGTGAGTTCATCCCTAAGCTGGAAGAAGGTGACTTTGCTGTAGAGACACGTGTATTGCCGGGTAGCAGCCTGAACACATCTATTAAGGCCGTGAGCGATGGGGCGAGGATATTAAAAGCCAAATTCCCCGAGGTGATAAAAGTAGTGGGCAAGACCGGTAGCAGCGAGATACCGACAGACCCCATGCCGCTGGATGCCAGTGATATGATCATTGTGTTGAAGGACAAAAAAGAATGGACCTCTGCAGCTACATTCGATGAACTGACCGAAAAGATGACCAAAGAGCTGCAGGCTATACCTGGCGTTACCTTCGGCTTCCAGTACCCGGTGCAGATGCGCTTTAACGAGTTGATGACCGGTGCGCGGCAGGACGTGGTATGCAAGATATTTGGCGAGAATATGGATACCCTTGCGGCACAGGCCAAAGCACTGGGTGAAGTAATAGGCACGGTAAAAGGTGCTGCCGACCTGTATGTAGAAGCAGTGAACGGTATGCCGCAGATATTGATCAACTACGACAGGCAGCGGATGGCGTTCTACGGTTTGAACATAACCGACGTGAACAGGGTAGTGAACACAGCCTTTGCCGGCCAGACAGCAGGGAGGGTATACGAGGGTGAAAAGCGTTTTGATATGGTGGTGCGCCTGGCCGGTACGCAGCGCCAGCGGGTAGAAGATGTGCGCAACCTGCTGATACCTACAGCTAAGGGCGTACAGATACCGCTGGGAGAAGTGGCCAAGGTTGACGTGACCGAGAGCGCTAACCAGGTGCAGCGCGAAAATGCCAAACGCAGGATAGTGGTAGGCTTTAACGTTCGTGGCCGCGACGTGCAACGGGTGATAGAAGAGTTGCAGCAAAAGGTAGGGCAGAGGTTGAAATTACCTGCCGGCTACTATGTTACCTATGGCGGTTCTTTCGAAAACCTGCAGGCCGCCAAGCAACGCCTGGCCATAGCGGTGCCGTTGTCATTGGCATTGATATTCCTGCTGCTATATTTCGCGTTCGGTTCGCTAAGTCAGGGGCTTTTGATATACTCGGCCATTCCGCTGGCTGCGGTTGGTGGTGTTGGTGCACTTGTGTTGCGGGGTATGCCATTCAGCATTAGCGCAGGGGTAGGTTTTATAGCTTTATTTGGTGTCGCCGTGTTGAATGGGATAGTGTTGATGACAGAGTTTAACAGATTGAGAAAGAGTGGTATAGAGGATATTGAAGAAGTTGCATTTCTTGGTGCCCGATCGCGGTTAAGACCGGTGTTGATGACTGCGGCAGTTGCGTCATTGGGCTTCCTGCCCATGGCATTGAGTCATGGTGCGGGTGCTGAGGTGCAGCGGCCGTTGGCTACTGTAGTTATAGGTGGACTTATTACTGCTACGTTCCTTACCTTATTTGTACTGCCGGTACTATACATCCGTTTTCAAAGGCCGGTGAAGCTGTCTATACCTAATGTTTCTGTGCTGGTGGGTGTACTATTGTTGATGGGCAGTTTTAGTGCAGGGGCGCAGCAGGTCATCAGTCTGCAGGCGGCTATAGATAGTGCGGTACATAATAACAGGAGGGTAGTAAATGAAAGAGCAAAGACCGACTACAGTAGTGCCCTGCGGGGAACAGCCTGGAATCTTCCTCAAACCGCTGTTGTTGGCGAATATGGCCGGATAAACAGTAACTATACCGACAATAAGATAGGTGTTACACAGTCGTTGAGTTTTCCCGCCGTATATGTCCGTCAGCGGTCGGTATTAAATGCAGAATGGCAGGCGGCCAGGCTGAATGTAGCCGTGAAGGAGCAGGTGCTGAAGAAGGAAGTGAGTCATGTGTACTACGAAGCCATATGGCAGTTGCAAAAACTGCAACTGCTGAACGAGGCTGATACGTTATATGGTGCATTTCTTCAAAAAGCTATACTACGGTACCAGAAAGGCGAGACTAACATACTGGAAAAAGCCACAGCAGAAACGCAGAAAGGGCAACTGGAGCAGCAGCGCCAGATATTGCAGCAAGATATTGCCCAGTCGCTGCTGCGATTGAAATATCTGCTAAATACGGATGCCGACATCATTCCTGATACAGCAACAAGTGCGGCTATTTTACTGCACCCTGAAGAGATAGAAGACAATGCTCATATCCGTTACCTGCTGCAAAAGGAGGATGCGGCCCGCAAAGAAGTTAGCCTGGAGCGGTCGCGGTTGTGGCCGGAATTGAGCGTGGGTTACTTTAACCAAAGTATAGCCGGCTGGCAGCGCATAGATAATTCGGAGCGATATTTTGGTACAGACCATAGGTTTACCTACCTGCAGGGCGGTATAGGCATCCCGTTACTGGGTGGTGCACAGCGCGCTAAAGTAGCCGCAGCACGCATCAATAGCAAGATAGCCGAGAACGAACGGATGATCGCCGCCGCAGAGCTGAAGCAGCGCAGAGATGCTTTAACAGCCCAGTACAAGGCCAGGATATCTGCCATGGCTTATTACAAACAAACAGGCCTTGCCAATGCGGCGCTCATCATCAGCATTGCTGATAAGCAGTTTTTGAATGGCGATATCAACTACCTGCAATATGTAACACTCGTCAACCAGGCCATTGCTACCCGCAGTGCCTACTACGATGCGGTGAACGACCTGAACAAAGTGATCACAGAATTAAATAACCTGACAATAGAATAAGATGAAAGCCATTATATATATAGTTGCAAGTGTGTTGATATTCACATCGTGCAGCAGCAAAAAAGAAGAAGTGAAGAAGGGTGAGCCGGCCCCTACAGATATAGTAAGTCTGACCCCTGAGCAATTACAACATGCCGGTATAGTTGTAGGACAAACTGAGCAAAAGCATATCTCATCGACCATAAAGGTGAACGGCCAGATAGATGTGCCGCCGCAGAACCTGGTGTCGGTAAGCTTTCCGCTGGGTGGGTACCTGAAATCGACCAGCCTGCTGCCGGGTATGCAGGTGCGCAAGGGCGAGCCTATTGCTGTTATAGAAGACCAGCAGTTCATACAGATACAGCGCGAATATCTTTCAGCCAAAGCCCGTCAGTCGTACCTGGAGCATGAGTATAACAGGCAGAAAGACCTGAACAGCAGCAAGGCGAGCAGTGATAAGGTGTTTCAGCAGGCCGAGGCAGAGTACAAGGACAACCAGGTAACGATAAAGGCACTGGCAGAAAAGCTCAGGTTGATCGGCATTAACCCCGACAGGCTGACAGAGAACAACATTTCACGATCGGTTAATATGGTGGCGCCAATCACAGGCTTTGTTTCGAAGGTAAATGTGAATGTAGGCAAGTATGTCAATCCTACCGATGTGCTGTTTGAAATAGTTAATCCTGAAGACATTCACCTGAGGCTGGCCATATTTGAAAAGGATGTTGCCCAACTGGCTATAGGCCAAAAGGTGGTGGCATGGTCGGCAAACAACCCCAATAAGAAGTATGACTGCGAAGTGATATTAATAGGGCGCGATGTGGCGGCAGACCGCAGCATAGATGTGCATTGCCACTTTAAGCAATTCGATAAGGCGCTGGTGCCGGGCATGTACATGGCTGCGGAGGTAGAACTGGCCAATACGCAGTCGCTGGCGGTGCCTGATGAGGCCATAGTGCGCTACGATAACAAGACCTATGTTTTTGTACCGGCGGGCGACAGACAGTTCAGGATGGTGCAGGTGCAGACGGGTGCTTCGGAGGCAGGGTATACTGCTATCAACTGGTCAGAACCGTCGGCTACAACGAAGGTGGTGGTTAAAAATGCTTATACATTACTGATGCAGATGAAGAATACTGATGCCGGGGAGTAAGTCTCCGGCATTAGCTTATTTTATTCAGAACGGCCAGGGAGTCTTCTTTGTCTAAATGCAGCTGTGCTATGAGTGCATCAAGTGACGGGAATTTCTGCTCGTTGCGCAAGCGTTCTAAAAAGATGATCTCGAGTTCATCTCCGTATATGTCCTGGTCGAAGTTGAACAGGTTGGCTTCTATGCGCACCTCTTTTTTGTCGGTAACGGTAGGGTTGTAGCCAATGCTCATCATGGCCCCGTACACCTGATCCTTATGGCGGGCCTGTATGGCATATACGCCTATGGCGGGTACGCTCTGCTCTTTATCTGCAGGGTCTACGTTGGCGGTAGGGTAGCCAATGGTGCGCCCCAGTTTGTTGCCGTGTACAACAGTGCCTTTAATAGAATAGTTGCGGCCCAGCATTTGTGCCGCGTCAGCTACGCGCCCTTCCTTAATAGCATTCCGGATGCGGGTAGAACTTACAGCAGCCTCGTCTATCAACTGTGCAGGTATCTCTTTCAATTGATATTGGTACACAGGCGCATATTCTTTGAGCATATTGATATTGCCCAGCCTGTCGTGCCCGAAATGATGGTCGTACCCGATAACGATGCTATGCGGATGGAACTTGCCCACCAGGAACTGCTCCACATATTCGCGGGCAGATAAATGAGAAAACTCTTTGGTGAACGGAACGACAATAATGTGCGTAATGCCGGCTTCATGCAGCAGCCTTTCTTTTTCTGCTAATGGAGTAATGATGCCCAGTGGCTCATCGGGGAACAGCAACTTGCGCGGGTGCGGGTCGAACGTGATCAGTACGCTTTCTCCGCCAACCTTCTGGGCGTGGGTAACTACTTCGTTGATGATGACACGATGGCCTTTATGCACACCGTCGAAGGTGCCTACTGTAAGAACTGCATTGTTGAATGCGGGCAAATTGTCTATGTCGTGAAAAACAGCCATTAAATCGGGGCGTAAAGGTAATTCTTAATTTATATCCAACCATCACTGATATATGGAAGAATAATAAAAGGTTTACCAGTGGGCCGTTGGTGTGGGGTATTGTTTACGCACCCAGATCTTCCAGTTCATCCTCCTCGCGTACTTTCTTCAGATCGTGCTGTAAGTCGGCTTCGTCTATAGAGTGCGAACGTTGCAGACTTTCTTCCTTCTGGCTGAGCTTGCTGAGCCGAACGTAATAGCGCTGTATCACTTTCAGTTCTTCTTCGGTCATGTCTTCAATATCCACCAGCCTGTTACTGGCAAACTCATGTGCGGCTACCAATTCATTCAGCTTTAACTGAATAGCCATAGATTCCTTGTTCTGAGCTTTTTGTATCAGGAACACCATCAGAAAAGTGATGATGGTAGTGCCGGTGTTAATGACCAGTTGCCAGGTCTCGGAATAATGGAAAAACGGACCCGACAGTGCCCATATGATCACTATGGCCATTGCTGCGATAAAGGCGGCTGTGCTGCCGGTGGCCTTTGTCACCTTTACCGAGAATCGTTCGAATATACCGGCCTTGTATTCTGTTTCTTTGTTTTTCATGTTGTTGTGCACTTAATTCCGGTAACGGATGATTAAAAATCATACCTGTAGCGGCTGTGTTAATTCTTCACATGGTGTGCTGTTTGTGTTGTGGCAATTTGCAGCTTACTTAGTATCTTTATAAGGCACAACAAATTGTTCCATTCTTTCTATACTTACCGATATGCAGGGAGCCTATATAGTAGCCGGATTTCGTACAGCAGTGGCCAGGTCTAAACGCGGGGGATTCCGCTTTTACAGGCCCGATGATCTTGCTATTGATGTGATCAAAGGATTGCTGGCCAGCGTGCCGCAACTGGACCCCAAACTTGTGGATGATGTGATAGTGGGTAATGCGGTGCCCGAGGCGGAGCAAGGCCTGCAAGTGGGCCGTATCATTGCCAACAAGGCCGTGGGCGAGTGGGCAGCCGGTGTTACCGTGAACCGCTACTGTGGCTCAGGGCTGGAGACCATAGCCATGGCCACTACACGTATACAGTGTGGCATGGCTGATTGCATAATCGCCGGAGGTACAGAAAGCATGACCATGGTGCCAACCGCGGGCTGGCGCACTATGCCCAACTACGACCTGGTAAAAGAGAGTGGCGATTACTACCTCAGCATGGGGCTTACCGCAGAGCAGGTGGCGAATGACTTTAATGTGAGCCGGGAAGACCAGGATGCTTTTGCGCTCCGTTCTCACCAAAGGGCACTTAATGCTATTAAAGAGGGCTACTTTAAGGATGGTATACTGCCGATAACCGTGAAGGAAGTATATGTGAATGAAAAGAACAAGCGTGCAGAGCGTACGAGCATAGTTGATACCGATGAGGGGCCACGTGCAGATACATCTATTGAAGCGCTGGCGAAGCTGCCGGCTGTATTTGCTGATAAAGGTTCTGTAACAGCGGGTAATTCTTCACAAACATCGGACGGGGCAGCTTTTACCATAGTGATGAGCGAGCGCCTGATGAAGAGCCTGGGCTTGCAGCCTATGGGCAGGCTGGTTAACTGCGCTGCTGCAGGTGTAGACCCGCGGGTGATGGGTATAGGCCCTGTTAAGGCTGTACCTAAAGTGTTGCAACAGGCGGGTATGAGTCTGAGCCAGATAGACCTGGTGGAGCTGAATGAAGCTTTCGCGTCTCAGTCTATCGCTGTTATCCGTGAATTAGGTTTGGACGACTCTAAAGTAAATATTAATGGTGGTGCTATTTCTTTGGGGCACCCGCTGGGTTGTACCGGTGCCAAGCTTACTATACAGTTGCTGCACGATCTGAAACGCCTGGACAAGAAATATGGTATTGTTACTGCATGTATAGGTGGTGGCCAGGGTATTGCCGGCATCATAGAAAGAATGTAATTGTTATCACGCTTTATATGAACGCGCAGAACATTGGTCCTGCGCGTTGTTATTTTTAATGGCTGTTTGCCGCCGGGTTATTGGCAGGGTAGTGTTGTTGTGGATAGAGGTCGAGCTCCAAACCTTTACTTATTGGTACGGCAGTACGTGGCTGGTTACTCTTTGGTACCGGAGGTAACGCCGGTTGAAATGTTTCTTTACCATCCTTCAGGAAAACATAACCGCCTCTTACAGAATCATAATACGCCTGGCTATTGGTGTATATGCCTGTAGCGGGCTGGCTAATAGTCTTAGTGTGCTTTTTTACGGTGTGCTTTTTTGTTGCCTTATGCTGTGCCAATAGGCTAAAAGAGCACAGTAAGAGGTTGATCATCAGTAGAAACAATATCTTTTTCACAACTAACTGTTTATGACAAGTACAGACTAATAATCGTGCCAATGGCCAATAAGTTGTAAACCCGCTATTTATTGAGTACTCCCGCAATCAGGAAGGCGGCAGTAGCGGCAACAGAGCCGATGATAGCCACGCGTATGGCGCCCTGCACAGGGTTCTGACCGGTGAACCGCGCCTTGAAATATCCAAATACCAACAAACAGCAAACCGTAACAATTGCCGAATATTTAAGTCCATCGAAAGCGGTGTCGGTGAAGAAGTAGGGTGTCAATGGCACCAGGCCGCCAACAATATAAGATAGACCAATATTCATAGCACTGCGGGTGGCGCGCTTGGCATCGGGCTTTTCCAGTCCCAGTTCATAACGCATCATGAAGTCTATCCATTTCTGTTTATCCTTCGACATCTCTTCTACCACCAGTTCCTGCGTGGCTGGGCTGATGCCCATGTCGGCAAATATTTCGCGTACCTCTTGTTTCTCCCGTTCGGGCAGATTGTCCACTTCCCATTCTTCCCGCTTTAGTTCTGCATTGTAGTGGTCTATCTCGGTGCGCCCCGCCAGGTATCCGCCAAGGCCCATGGCTATCGATCCTGCCGCAATCTCAGCTAATCCTGCCGTTACTACTGTATGGGTGCTTATTCCTGCGCCGCTAAGGCCGGCCGCCAGGGCAAAAGGTACGGTAAGTCCGTCACTCATACCGATAACAATATCTGTTACAAGTGCAGATCCAAGGAAGTGAGATTCGTTGTGTGGCGTTTCCGGCATGGGGTAATGTTTACTGCACAAAGTAAAAAAATATACCGCACTTCTTTTGCTATCTTTAATGTATGAGATCGCTGATACTGGTCATACTTGTTCTACTGGCACAGATAGAGAGCCTTGCACAGGTAGATAAGATAGGTGTGGCCGGCCCGCTTAAATATAATAATACGCTCTTTAAGCTAGCATTTGCCGATAAAAGCAATGGCAATTACTATGTGCAGGAATACCTTCCAGCGGGCGATAGTCTGGGGTCTTTCCATAACATGATGAGCATTTTCCTGTTGGTAGATACCCTTTCTGTGCGGCAGGCTGTAAAACAGAAAATAGCAGAACTGGACAGACGGAAAAAGGAAGACCCGGTATGCAGGTATGAATTGAATGAAAGCCCCGATGGTAAGGAGATAATGGTAGATTTTGTATTGGCCCAGGCCAAAGGGGATACGATCGCTATTGTGGAGTTCAATATCTACCGTTATAAGCAGGTTGTGTTATATAAAGGTAAGAAAGCGCTGATGATCTATGCGTATTCTAAACGGGGATATGATGACGGTGTAAAGCCTTTTTTCGATGAGTTGAAGAATGATCGTATCAAATACCTGAATGGGATGATCACTACTGACCTGCCTGTTATACGGCTTGTTGATTAGATGGCATCCAATTACCTTTATGTTTTATCACCATTTTATGCTGACATCATTACGACACTATTCGTTTTTATTACTGTTGTGTATTTCGTTTGGTGCATATGGACAGGCACATCCGCCCAAAGAGCCTTTTCTTAAAGACGAATGGACAAAAGACTATGAACCATTTCGCATAGCTGGGAACCTGTATTATGTAGGCTCTTACGATCTTGGTTGTTACCTTATTACCACGCCGCAGGGGCACATTCTTATCAATACAGGTGTGGCATCTATGGGGCCAATGCTGGTACGCCATATTGAAACGTTGGGTTTTAAAGTTTCAGATATCAAGGTCATACTCATATCGCAGGTACATTACGACCATGTAGGCACGATGGCTGAGATGAAGAAACTGACGGGCGCAAGGGTGATGGTGGATGAGAAGGATGCAAAAGTATTGGCAGATGGAGGTGCCAGTGACTATTTATATAGCGGACTTGCACCGCTATTTGAGCCTGTAACGCCCGATAAGCTGCTTCGTGACAAGGATACTGTAAAGGTGGGCAATATGGTTGTAACCCTGTTACATCATCCCGGCCATACCAAGGGGTCGTGCAGTTTTTCCTTTACAGTGCGCGATGAACAAAATGCATATAAGGTGCTGATAGCCAATATGCCATCGGTAATAGTGGAAAAAAAACTTAAAGATGTGCATACTTACCCTACGATAACTGCAGATTATAAACGGACATTTGCTTCGCTGCGGTCGCAGCATTTTGACCTGTGGCTTGCGGCCCATGCCAGCCAGTTTGGCCTGCAGGCCAAGCGTAAGCCGGGAGATGCCTACAACCCGGAGCTATTCCGCGATAGCAAAGGCTTTTTAGATGCACTTGCGGAACTTGAAAAAGGGTTTAAGAGCAAACAATGATCCTGGTGTTACTTTTTCTTTATGCGCAGGCTGATGATATAGGCCAACATGGCCAGCAAAGATATCATCACGCCAATGCCACGGAATACATCGGCGGTAGTGTGCTCATCGGGCAGGAAAATGATGGCGTATAGCATGCCGAGGATAGTAATGATCAGGATGATGGCTATGATAAGGCCGCTGGTTCCCTCGTAGATCGTTTCTTTGCGGGCTATGGCTGTTTCTTTGTTTACCGTAAGGTTTCGCGCGTCTATTTTGGCTATGATAGCTACTGTTGCTGCCAGGAAGCTTGTGCTGCTCCTGTTTTGCCCGACCATCATCTTGAATTTAGAATGATCTTTAAGATAAAGGGTAAAGAAGTAGCCGTTGTAGGTGGTTATCTTATAGGATTCAATGTTGTCGAAGTATATATCTCTGTCTTGTACACGGTCAAAAAATGGTTTACGCAGGTACTTTACAGATATCCTCTCATCAAATATGCTTAGTGTCATTTCCTGAAATATCTTCTTTGTGACAATATAAATACTGCTACTCAGCGATATTATTATAACCAGCACCAGGACGCCACCGTTTACCTCGGCTGCAACACAAGCAAATAATGGGACTATAACAGCAGAGAAGATGAGGAAGAAGCTGATAAAACCAGCCAGTACCGATGTACTTTTGATGGTGTAGGAATTGTCTCCTTCCGAAACTGTCTCCTTTTTAAAAGGCTGCGGTGCAGCATATGCTGCCGGATGGCTCATGTGTTGTGCCAGGTCGTTGATCAACTCATGAAATGTGGTTGTCTTACCCACAAATACAACGTGAGGGCGTAGTTGTATGTCTGTACCGTCCTGTAGCTGTATTATAAGAAAACGCGGATCTGCTGTGTTGCAAAATTCTATGTCGCTGTAACCTATTTGCAGGGGTGCCCGGCTACTGAGCCAGTAGTGCTTTTTCCAACTCAGGTATAGATAGCTGTCTGATAGTTCTATGCTCACTTTTGCAGTAGCGCCTATTTGAGCAAAGTACCAGGCGCCCAATATTATAAGGAAGATATCTACTAACAGGATCACACCAAACCATAGATCCGGAATGTCTACAACAACTGCAAGGATGATAAGTGACGCGATACACTCGAGTAAAAAGATGCAGGGCAGTAAGATCGCAAAAAGTCCTTTCGACTTGATATAGGCCGCATAGGTGCTCATGATAGCATTTTATATGTCAAATATACGCTATGCCGGAACTGTTAACACTACAGGTTCTTTGCTCTTCATCAGCTTCCACCACAGCCAGCTGCCGTAAATAACGGTGGCGGTATACCACAAGGCTATTATTTTATCGGCCCATATTATCTTATAGTGGTGTACCGGCAGATAGTTGGGGAAGCATTTGTCGAGGCTGAGGAAGTAGGGTATAGATGCCAGTATATACAGGCGGTAATTGCCGGATACCACGCCATAAAAGAAGAAGAAGATAATTATAGGGTTGGCATAACGCTCGTGCATCTGTGTATTGAAATAGAAAAAATAAAGGCAGAGCAGTCCGGTGCCCAGTAATATGTATTGGTAGTTGTGGGCAGACGGTAGCAGGTTTTGCTTACGCAATGCACATATGTTTTTGAACAATGGCCACAGTATATAAGCTGCCGAAGCGGAGAACATGATGAGCCCGGTAGCCTTATAGGAAATGAGTATGAAGGTGTCTTTGTCGTTGATAAAGTAATGATTGTGCGGTACAATGATGTACCATATATTGAAGGCGCAGATGGACAGCCTGTTATACAGATCTACCGCATGTGTGGCAAAAGAGAATAGTTTGCTGATGCCACCATTTCCCAGCCATGGTATGAAGAGCACCACCTGCAATGCTACTGCTGACAGGAAAACATACAATACCGTAGACCATCGGCGGACGCTGTATAGCATGATGATACCCATAACCGGCAGAAACTCTATGGCCTGCGGTTTCGTGTTGAGCGCTATAACGTATAACAGTGTAGCCCCTACAGGATGGAATATGCCAATAAGTATGGCCAGGAAGCTAAGATTGGCATAAATGCTATCTATTTGCCCCCATACCATAGAATTGAATACGTAGGCAATATTGATAAGCAGCCACAGGTAGGGTATTTTGAACTGCAATATCCTTTGCCGGAAGCCGCATAGGATCAACAGTGGCAGGAAGTCGAAAAACACGAAAACAACTTTTATGTTGTTGATATTGGCCATAATGTTGGCTTCCGTGCCCTGTATAAGATCGTAGAGATATAAAATATAAACGAATACCGGGAAATAGTTAAGCCCGTGATCGTAACAATTGCTGATGCCGTAGCGGTGCACTTGCACAGCCCACTCTCGCCAGAAGCTCATGTCATAGTCCATATACACCCGTGGCAGTAATATGATATACAGCGCAAAGAGCAGCAGTATCTCTATCCGGTTACGAGTGATGGTATTGTCCATGATTATTTCTTGGCTGGTGGCGGCGGTGCCTGTCCTTTTAATATGCTTACCGCAGCCCCCATGCCCTGTAGTGCCTGCCTGTGGTCCGGCTTCAACTGCAGCGTATGTTGCCATGCGTTCACAGCTTCGTTATACTGCTTGTTGGAGAAGTAAGCACCACCCAGGTTGTACCACAGTT